>NZ_MCYD01001051.1:0-2555 GCF_002876325.1 Vibrio sp. 10N.261.52.A1 | reverse complement strand
TCTGGCACAGACTCGTCTGGCAGGTTTGGAATAGACATAGTGATCGTTTCTAGATCAGATTGAAGCTCAGCCAATGCTGCTTTAGCTTGGTCTAATTCTGCGCCTAAGTTGCCTACTTCAGCAAGGATACGCTCAGCTTCTTCATGGTCGCCTTTTGCTTTCGCTTGACCAATGGACTTCGATCGAGAGTTACGTAACGCTTGTAGCTCTTCAGTTTTCATCTGAAGGGACTTACGCTTTTCTTCAAGTTCACGAATTGTCTCTACATCAAGGGCGAAGCCTCGACGTGCTAATTTTGCCGCTGTTTCATCCAGCTCAGCTCGAAGTAATTTAGAATCCAGCATTGCTAATCCTATGCTTTAGTTATTTGAATATTCAGTAGCTTGGCTACTGAATCACCACTAAACCCCTAAAACTGGTGCTATTTCAACCAATTTGTAACGATTTAATCTGAATTTTATGACTAGGTAAAGATATCCAAAAAAGACTACTTTTCATAGCGTTTTTGTGGGCTTTTTGCGTCCAAATCCGCCAGATAATCTAGCTTCTCGCCAATTTTGGTCTCTAAGCCTCGTTTTGTTGGGAAATAGTATTGTTTCTCGCCCATTTCAGGAGGCAGATACTTTTCACCCGCCGCGTAGGCACCTGGTTCGTCATGAGCATAACGGTATTCTTGTCCATAGCCCATGTCCTTCATCAAAGTTGTCGGTGCATTTCGTAAATGATGAGGCACTTCATACTCAGGAAGATTATGAGCATCGGTTAAGGCTTGCTTCCAAGCTGTATAAACCGCATTACTCTTTGGTGCACACGCTAAATAGACAACCGCCTGTGCGATCGCGCGTTCACCTTCTGCAGGGCCAATGCGTGTAAAGCAATCCCAAGCAGACATAGCAACCTGCATAGCACGAGGGTCCGCGTTACCAATATCTTCAGAAGCTATCGCCAATAAGCGCCTAACGATATAAAGCGGATCACAGCCTGCCGCAATCATTCGAGCCGACCAGTACAAGGCCGCGTCAGGTTTTGAACCACGTATCGACTTATGGACGGCGGATATTAGGTCGTACCAAATATCCCCCTTATTATCAAAGCGAGCGACTTTCTCACCTGCTACTTCAGCAAGCAACTGTAAGGTTATCGACTTCTCGCCTTTGTCGTTGTCTTCAGCCATGTCATACAGCAGCTCAAGATAGTTGAGCGACATTCGTGCATCACCGTTCACTAACTCAGCTAAGCGATCCAAAACATTATCAGCAAAGTGTGCAGGAACATCACCAAGGCCACGCTGCTTATCTTCAATCGCTTGGCGAATTACCGTCGCAATATCATCGGTATTGAGAGAAGTCAGCTTGTACACTCGCGCACGAGATAACAGAGCGTTGTTTAACTCGAAGGAAGGGTTTTCAGTCGTCGCACCAATGAAGGTAACCGTACCGTCCTCAATGTGAGGCAGAAACGCATCTTGTTGGCTTTTGTTAAAGCGATGGACCTCATCCACGAACAAGATGGTTCTTCGCCCTGCTTGCTTGTTTTCACGCGCTTTTTCGATAGCGATGCGAATGTCTTTCACGCCAGATGTCACGGCAGAGACACGCTCCACTTCTGCATTAGCATAATTGGCGGCGACTTCTGCGAGCGTGGTTTTACCGGTGCCAGGAGGCCCCCACAAAATCATCGAGTGGATATGGCCCGCTTCAAGGGCTCTGCGAAGGGGTTTACCTGGACCTAATATGTGCTGCTGACCAATGTACTGTTCTACAGTTTCTGGTCTCATACGAGCAGCAAGGGGACGAAAATCTTCGTCCCCTGCAAAATCTAAGCTGTAATTACTCAATTGCAATCTCTTGATTATTTGATGGCATCGAGTTGATGGAAACAACATCCATCAACCCTATCGACGTACTACCAAACGATCGGCTTGTTTCGATCAATTTCTTTGGTCATCGACCTCGACACCTTCCGGTGCTACAAAAGTAAAGCGGTCTGCTGCTGGTTTACCCAGGTTCATATTGCTGAAGGTAAACTCACCTTTTTGACCGTCTTGTTCAATCACATTAAAGCCCTGAACAATGCCTTTTTCATTGATATTAATCTGGAAGTCACCCTGATTAGAGTCAACTGCCGTCGGTGTTAACGTAAATTGGTTACCCGATTGCGCCACATTGTAGTTATCCCAATCGCTTTCTTGGTTACGTGTAAGTAGTACAAAAGGCGTTTGCGATGTCGCTTGCTCTTGCCAGTAAATGCTGACTTGCTCAATGAACGGGCTGTAATACCACAAACTCTGCCCATCAGAGACCAATAGGTTTTCATCCGGGAACGTGGTTTCCCAACGGAATAAGCTTGGACGTGCAATTTCAACCGTGCCTTCACCTTCCATTACAACATCACCGTCAGGGCTTGTGACCACTTGTTTAAAATCGGCACTAAACCCTGCGTTCAATGCCAAGCGGCTACTTAACTCTTCTTTCGGAGAAGCAAACACTGAGAAGCTCATAAATAAAAGTGCGAATACTTTTTTCATTAATAGTCCTGTTACAAGGTAAATCGGC
>NZ_MCYD01001050.1:2329-2792 GCF_002876325.1 Vibrio sp. 10N.261.52.A1 | reverse complement strand
CAAGTGACGAATCACTTGTGGCTTTTTTATTTCTGGATAGCGCACATAAAAAACTCCCTCGCAAAGAGTACAAGAGAGTTTCAGTAATACTTAGGGCGTCATTAGCGAGTAATTTACCTCACTAGAAAATCGCCCTATTTCGCTGTTTCGCTTACGTTTGCTTGGCCTTTATCTACTTCTGTAAATAGACCTTTCAGCAGGCTCACACAGCCAATCAGAAGAATGATAGTGAACGGCAGCGCTGCGATAATCGTAATAGATTGCAGTGCTTGGATAGATTGAGTACCACCAATCCACAGCATCACCATCGCAATCGCACCTGAGATAACCGCCCACACTACTTTCTGCTTCACTGGTACTTCAAGCTTACCACCAGCCGTCATGCCATCGATAACAATCGAACCTGAGTCTAGTGTCGTAACGAAGAACACAATGATCAGTGCTACTGCGATAACCGATAGAA
>NZ_MCYD01001050.1:0-1553 GCF_002876325.1 Vibrio sp. 10N.261.52.A1 | reverse complement strand
CTGCGATAACCGATAGAATGCTGCCAAACGAGTACGCATCTAACATGTGGAACAAGCTTAGCGATACATCTGTGATGCCTTGATCAAGACCAAGTTGACCAACATGATTAATGACCTGTTCAATAGCCACACCACCAAACACAGACATCCAAGCCGAAGTTACTAGCGTTGGGATAATCAGTACGCAGAACAAGAACTCACGAACCGTACGACCTTTAGAAATACGCGCTACAAACATACCGAAGAATGGTGCATACGCTACCCACCACGCCCAGTAGAACACAGTCCAGCCGTGCAACCATGTGGTGTCTTCACGACCTGAACTCTGGCTCAATGCTACGATATTTTTCACATACCCTGTTGCTGCAGTAGCGACAGAATCAAGCACATTAGTGAAGTTAAGCACAGCAATAAGACCTAAGAACACAAATGCAATAACCATGTTTAGGTTGCTTAGGAACTTAACACCACCGTCCATACCACGAAGTACAGAAATGATCGCTAGGCCCATGATCAAAACAATAATAGATTGCTGAAGTAGGATATTGTTTTCCAAGCCAAACACGTGGCTAATACCACTTGCCGCTTGTGTACCACCTAAGCCTAACGAAGTCGCCAAACCAAACAGAGTAACCAGTACCGTTAGCACATCGATCACATCACCCGTTTTGCCCCACACTCGCTCACCCAAGATTGGGTAAAACACTGAGCGCATAGATAGTGGTAGACCTTTGTTATAAACAAAATACGCTAGGCAAAGTGCTGTCATGCCGTAGATAGCCCAAGCATGGAAACCCCAGTGGAATACCGTTGCACCCAGCGCTAACTCACGACCCGCTTCTGTAAAAGGTTCTGCATTAAGCGGAGTACCAAACCAGTTGGTAAAGAACGCGGTTGGCTCAGCAACACCCCAGAAAATAAGTCCAATACCCATACCGGCTGCGAATAACATCGCTATCCAAGAGGCCATTGAATAGTCTGCTGTTGCGTCTTCGCCACCTAAACGAACTTTACCTAAAGGTGAGCATGCCAAAATAACAGCAAAAATTAACATGATGTTAGCTCCCCACATAAATAGGAAGTCAAACTTTGATAGAACTGCACCCTTGATGGAATCAATTGCCGCTTTGGCATCTGCAGGAGGCAGTGCAAGAAGGGTGATGATGAAGAGAAGAGATAAGCCGACTGAGGCTACGAAAACTGTGTTATGGACATCCATGCCCCATTTACTGACGTTGTCTTGACCAACTTGATAGTCAGTAGAATCAATACTGTACTTTTTTGATTTAAAACTCATAAATTATGATGTTCGCATATCCGATTCAACGAATATAAGGACGCTCTCCATATCCAACTACTACTTGATTGGCTCGCCGCACCGCCTAAATAAAAGGCAATAAAAATCACAATAGTTAGTGATAAATGGACTTACTGGCTCAATCCCAAGACGCGCATTATAGCACAGCTCAAAGCATTTTGACTGAGATTTCTCTCAATAGTAGCCCAAACCACCGTTGATAATGATAGTTAACCTAATAAAAACAGAATAAAAT
>NZ_MCYD01001049.1:0-7525 GCF_002876325.1 Vibrio sp. 10N.261.52.A1 | reverse complement strand
CACTTAATCACAGACATAGAGACCATCGATAAGTTTATTGGTTCAACACTGTCTAAATTCCTAATCAGCTTTTTAACGGTGTTCGGCACAGCGATCGTTCTTTTGTGGTTAGAGTGGCGTTTAGGCCTGTTTATTCTACTGGTCAATCCTGTTGTCATTTACTTCTCACGTAAACTAGGCAGTAAAGTTAAGCACCTAAAGAAACACGAGAACCAATCGTTTGAACGTTTTCAGAACCGATTAGTTGAAACACTAGACGGCATCTATCAACTGCGTGCAGCTAACAAAGAACGTATTTTCCTTGATGAACTCAAGGTTCAAGCGAACCAAGTAAGAATCGATGCTGACAAATACGCATGGCAATCAGAAGCTGCTGGTCGAGTTTCTTTTCTGCTCTTCTTACTAGGTTTTGAACTGTTTCGCGCGGTAGCCATGCTAATGGTGCTATTCAGTGACTTAACCATTGGTCAAATCTTTGCTGTATTCGGCTACTTGTGGTTTATGTTAGGCCCGGTACAAGAGCTGCTCGGTATTCAATTCTCTTGGTATAGCGCTAAAGCAGCGCTGCAACGTATAAATGATCTTCTACAACTAGAAGAAGAGAAACGCCCTGTCAGCAAAGTGAACCCGTTCAATGATGATCAAGAAGTGACGGTCGACATTGATAACGTTACATTCTCTTACACATTAGAAAACACTGTTTTAAATAACCTCTCGCTGCACATACCTGCTGGTAAAAAAGTGGCATTGGTTGGGGCGAGTGGTGGCGGTAAGTCCACGCTAATCCAATTGCTGATTGGGGTTTATCAAGCTGACTCAGGATGTATTCGCTATAACGGTGAAACTACCGATGAAATCAGTTTTGATATTATACGCAATCAAATTGCTGTTGTTTTACAACAACCTATACTCTTCAACGATACATTAAGGCATAATCTGACCCTTGGCGCTGACTATGATGAAATGTCGTTGTGGCGTGCGCTTGAAGTCTCTCAAATGCAAGACGTGATCAAGCAGTTGAGTAACGGCTTAGATACTCAAATTGGTAGGAACGGTGTTCGCCTTTCAGGTGGTCAACGACAACGTCTAGCCATTGCTCGTATGGTGCTGAGCAACCCTAAGTTTGTTATTCTTGATGAAGCAACATCAGCATTAGATACGGCAACAGAGTCTGCACTGCATAAAGCGTTGAGTGAGTTTTTGAAAGACCGCACAACTTTAATCGTGGCTCATCGCTTATCAGCGGTGAAACAAGCCGATCTAATCTATGTTTTAGAAGATGGACAAGTCACACAGACGGGAACACATGGTGAACTGGTTGAACAACAAGGACTTTATCAAACACTCTATGGCAGTGTGCAATCGCACGCCTGATAGTTATTGTCCTAACCACATACACCACACTTCTAAACTGACACACAATTCAATGCGGGAGGTCGCATGACTTCCCCATCTGTAACCCAAAGTATATCAACGACCAAGCATAAAAGTGACAGCAGCTCTGTTCGTTTGTGTCAGGGTTGTGAACTTCCTATCGACAAGGTGGACATCCCACTAGGAAAATCCGCCTACTGCCCAAGGTGCGGTACCCAACTTTACCGAGGTGGTACCCCTAGCCTTTCTGGAAACCTCGCAATCGCGATAACCTGCTTGTTGCTGTTTATCCCTTCTCACTTTTTCGATTTTATTAGCATTCGTCTTATCGGGGTGATGATCCCTGCTACGCTACCTTCCGGCGTATTTACCTTGATGGGTGAAGGCTTCCCGCTCCTCGGTTTGCTTATCCTGTTCTGCAGTTCCATTGCCCCTTTATTGGTATGTGGCTCTGTGCTCATTAGCCATTTTTCACTTCGTTTCGCACTTTTTACGCCGTTCCGCTACGCGCTGGCAATCATTCAAACCTTAAAACACTGGATGATGCTGGATGTATTCTTAGTCAGCGTTGCTATCTCGTGCTTCAAGCTACAAGACTATTCAGACATCTTTGTTGGCCCCGGCTTAATTGGCCTTATCTTGTTGCAGCTGTTTAGCGTTTTACTGGTGAGCCGAATTAGTGTTCGACGTTACTGGGAAGCATGGGCAAAAGAGTCGGAATACAGCTTTACCGAAAGCAAGAACGTGCACTGCCATAACTGCCATCTTTCTCAGCCCGAAGGTCACGCTTGTGTTCGTTGTCATCATGCTTTGTATCACCGCAAGCCTTACTCAATACAAAAGACATGGGCACTGCTTTTTGCTGCCGCCGTTGCGATTGTGCCAGCGAACGTGATTCCTATATCTATTCTTATTACAAACGGCCAACGACTCGAAGATACGATCATTTCCGGTGTCGCCTCTTTGATTAATAGCGACATGTACGGCATCGCTGCCATCATTTTTATTGCGAGTATTGTCGTTCCCGTGGCTAAAATTCTTGGGCTTGCTTACATACTGATTTGTATTCAAATGAAACGAGCTCTCTACCACAGACAACGAATGACCATCTATTTTATCGTGAAGTGGGTGGGAAAATGGTCTGTTATGGATCTGTTCGTTATTTCGATCATGATGACACTGGTCGACCGTGGACAAATTTTAAACTTCACACCAGGTTATGGTGCAGTCGCTTTCGGCGTTGTTGTGGTTCTCACAATGCTGGCAGCGGAAAGCTTAGATCCTAGGCTAATTTGGGATAACTATACCTCTAAAGATGAGTCAGTGAATGAACGACAATAACCAATCACAAACATCATATTCACCGGAAGTCAGAAAAAACAAAGGCATTTCCCCTTTGTGGATTCTCCCGATCCTCACCATCGCGCTTGCGGGCTGGCTCGTAATGAAGTCAGTCCATGATGCAGGCCAACGTGTGCAGATCTACTTCTCAGATGCGGCAGGCTTAGTCGCAGGACGCACCACAATTCGCTACCAAGGCTTAGAAGTGGGTATGGTTCGCGATATTACCCTCTCGAAAGACTTATCTAATATCTATGTTGATGCTGATATTTATCCGGAAGCGAAAAAGCTGCTGTCTAAAGGCACTCGATTTTGGTTAGTGAAGCCGACAGCAAGCTTGTCTGGAATTTCTGGGCTAGATGCACTTGTATCTGGTAACTACATTGCGATTCACCCAAGTGAGAGGAAACAAGAGCCAGAAACTGTTTTCCAAGCTTTGGAGTCTGCACCTTCTGACTTGTTAGCTGCCGATGGCTTGAACATATCACTGACAACAAAAGATTTGGGTGGCGTCTCTGTTGGCTCTCAGATTGTTTATCGTAAGATCCCAATCGGTGAGGTATACAACTACCAACTTAACGAAAGCGGAAAGTCAGTCACGATTCAAGCGGCTATTAAAGATGAATACAGCCATATCATTACCGACCAAAGCCGTTTCTGGAATGTTAGTGGCTTAGGAGCAAGCATTGGGTTTTCAGGCGTTGATGTTCGTTTAGAGAGCCTAAGCGCTCTATTAGGTGGTTCTATCGCCGTAGACTCACCTGGAGATGGTCAGCCAGTTGAGATGAACACCAAATTCAAACTCTACCCAGATCTAAAAACTGCTGGTCGTGGTATTTCTATTAAGATTGCTGTTCCTGATGACAATAAGATCAGTGCAACTGGCGCTCCAATCATGTATCGCGGCATCGAAATCGGTCAAATTACCGACTTATCACTCAGCGAAGGCCGAGAAAACGTTGTTGCTTCAGCAGCTATCCAGCCTGCTTTCAGCGACTTCCTAAACAGTGGTAGTAAGTTCATTCTTGAGGAAGCCGAACTATCACTGACGGGTATGAAGAATATCGCGAACTTAGTAACAGGCAACTTCTTAACGCTAGTCCCTGGTGAGGGTGAAAAAGCGCGCCGCTTTACCGCGATTCGCAAAACGGAATACAGCCAAGAACAGGAAAAATCAGTAGCGATTCGCTTAACCTCTAATAACTCTTTCGGTTTAGATGTTGGTACGCAGCTACTTTACAAAGGGATTGCAGTCGGCTCTATCATCAAAGTCGGTTTAGTTGATGGCGTTGGCACAGGAAGCGACAAGCATGAAGTGTTCATGGATGCGTTGATCGATAATGAATACGCGCATCTCATAAAAAGCAACAACCGCTTTTTCGTAACAGGTAGCGCGAGTGCAGAATTAACTGAGTCTGGGTTAAGCGTTACCGTTCCACCTGCAAAACAACTATTGACTGGCTCAATTAGCTTTGTAAGTGAAGGTAAGGCTCAAGCAAGACCAAGTTACCAATTGTTCCAAAGCAAATCACTGGCAGAAATCGCCAAGTTCAACCAATCGGGTTCGAAGACACTGTCACTGTTTGCCAGCGAATTACCGTCAATTTCTAAAGGTAGTCCACTACTCTACCGCAACCTACAAGTCGGTAGTGTGAGTGATTTTCAGCTTGCTGACGGCGGCGTAAGAATCCAAGTCACCATTGAAAACCGCTACACGCACCTAATCAACAAACACACGGTTTTCTGGAACCGTTCAGGTGTTGAGGTTGACGCGTCTTTGTCTGGTATCAGCATCAAAGCGGCTCCGGTTAAAACTCTGATTCAAGGCGGTATCGCGTTTGATTCACTGCCAGGTATCGACAACAAACTGGGTGATGTTTGGAAACTCTATACTGATTCTAAATCTGCTCGTAAATTTGGTCGTGCCATCACGATTACTTCTTCGGGCGATCAAGAGATTAGCAAAGGTACACCAATTAAATATCAAGGCGTCAATGTCGGTGAAGTGACTTTAGTCGTTCCGAATTTCACTAAAGGTGGCATTGAGATTACGGCTCGTATCCTTCCTGAGTATGTCGATAAGATAGCCGTTGCTGGCAGTCATTTTTGGCTAGCTGAGCCAGAGATTGGTTTGAATGGGATTAAGAATGTCTCTTCTCTGATTTCTAAGCACATTAAAGTTGAACCGGGTAAAGGAAACAAAACCACAGCATTCAAGCTAAGTAATGGTCCAGTTCAGCCTGAAGGCAAGATTTTCACACTACAAAGCGAGAGCCGTGGTTCGGTATCAGAAGGTACGCCAATTCTGTTCCGCGAACTAGAAATTGGTACAGTGATTGACGTTCAACTTGGTGAGTTTGCAGATCGTATTATCTCTACCATTCAAATCAAACCAGAGTTCGCTTACTTAATTCGTGCCAACAGTGTGTTCTGGAATGTATCAGGTGTGGATGTGTCTATCGGCTTGTCTGGTGCAAACATCAAGGCAGGTACTGTCGATAGCTTAATCAGAGGTGGTATTACTTTCTCAACACCGCCAACCGATGAACTGCAGCCTTTGGCAGAAGAAGACCAGTCATTCTACTTGTACCCTAAAGCGGAAGACGAGTGGAAATCGTGGAGAACAGCCATCCCTCGCCCATAGACTTGACTCATAGCTCCAGTTCTCTGAGCGAATAACCGACAATTCACATCTAAATGCAGCCTCAGGGCTGCATTTTTATTGTTTAAAGCAAATTTGGTTTAGGACAGTCTCATTTTGCTTTAAACTGCCCGCATTCACGCTAAAAATCGAGATACCCTTTTGCACGCTAACGTATATATCCCAGAAGAATTCCTTACTCATATTGAAAGCATCATGCCTAGCCATTTAGATATGGCTTCATTTGTCGCTTCTTGTCAAAAGCCACTTCGTAAAAGTATTCGAGTGAACACTCTTAAGATCAGTGTTGAAGACTTTCTGGTGCGCGCAAAAGATAAAGGTTGGGAACTGGAACCAGTACCTTGGTGTGAAACGGGTTTTTGGATCACTGCAGATGAAACTGAAGCGCCACTGGGTAATACTGCCGAGCATATGTCTGGCTTGTTCTACATCCAAGAAGCTAGCTCAATGATGCCACCGTCAGCGCTTTTCCAAGGTGAAGATAACTATCAAGCAGTTCTAGATACCGCTGCGGCTCCAGGTTCTAAAACCACTCAAATTGCTGCGCTGATGAACAACCGTGGTGTGTTGGTTGCCAATGAATACGCAGCAAGCCGAGTTAAAGTGCTTCACGCTAACATTGAACGCTGCGGCGTAAGAAATGCAGCACTCAGTAATTTTGATGGTCGCGTGTTTGGTGGCTGGTTACCTGAACAATTCGACGCTGTATTGCTAGATGCACCCTGCTCTGGCGAAGGCACAATTCGTAAAGATGCCGACGCAATGAAGAACTGGACGTATCAATCGGTTGTCGAGATTGCAGACACGCAAAAAGACCTGATTGAAAGTGCATTCCACGCTCTAAAACCAAATGGTGTATTGGTCTACTCAACTTGTACGTTAAGCACAGAAGAAAACCAACAGGTATGTCATCACTTAAAAGAGACCTTTGGTGATGCGGTGGAGTTTGAATCTCTAGAGTCCCTATTCGATAACGCGAAAACAACCACAACAGAAGAAGGCTTCCTACACATATTCCCTCAGGTTTATGATTCTGAAGGCTTCTTCGTTGCACGTATCCGAAAATTAGCGTCTGTGACACCACCAGAAGTGAAAAAGCGTTTAGGTAAGTTCCCATTCGAAAAGGCTTCGAAGAAAGCACAACAAGAAGTTGCTGAACAGCTTTTAAGTGCATTGGATATCGAGCTACCATCAGATACTCGAGTCTGGACTCGTGACAAAGACGTCTGGTTATTTCCTGAAGCACTGGAGCCAATGATCGGTGAATTCCGTTTCTCTCGCATGGGCATCAAGATCGCAGAAACCCATAAAAAAGGCTACCGCTGGCAACACCAAGTGGCAACGACATTAGCCACAGGCAACGAAGCTAACATCGTTGAGCTCACTATCGAAGATGCTCGTGAGTGGTTCATGGGTAGAGATGTTCGTCCAGAAGGCTTATCAGGCAAAGGTGAAGTGCTGGTCAAATACAATGGTGCAATCATTGGCCTTGGTAAGTGGGTTGGCAATCGAGTTAAAAACGGTCTGCCGCGAGAGTTAGTGCGTGATAAAAACCTGTTCTAGACAGAAATTACGCCCTATCCTTGAATAGACGAACAAACAAAAGCCCAAACAACTCTCGTTGCTTGGGCTTTTTCTATTGAACTTAAGTCATGCGATCTATGTAAAAAGGTCTTCGATGCACACTTAATTACAAAACAATCAATTTAAGTCGCTATTTTTACAGTCAAAACCGCATATTTAGAAAATTAAACTAAACTTCATCTAGTAAATAAAGAATTGAAACGATTAGCGTAGGCTCTTCGGAGCCCTTTCCCCTAAGCCCAAACAGGAAAGTTTGGGCTTTTTTTTGACCGAGGGCTTGGCTTATTTAGCTAGGCTGATGCCTTCTTTATCGATAGAGATCTTGCCAGCTTTGTACAGACCACCGATGGTCTTTTTGAATGTACCTTTACTGGTTCTGAAAGCAGAGAAGATCGCTTCAGGTGAAGACTTATCATTCAGAGGCAAAAATCCGCCTTTCTTTTCAAGCAAGTCTAAGATCTTGATGCTTAGGTCATCCATCTTAGCTACGCCCACTTTCTGAAGAGAAAGGTCAATCTTACCGTCTTCTTCACGAATATTTTTAATATAGCCTTTCAGCGTCTT
>NZ_MCYD01001048.1:0-3843 GCF_002876325.1 Vibrio sp. 10N.261.52.A1 | reverse complement strand
GCCCGGGGCACCATCTATTTGGTTGTTACCTCTCGTGGTAGGAATCAAAAGAGTTGTTCTCTTAAAACACTATTGAAGGCGCCTTGGCAGAGTGGCTATGCAGCGGATTGCAAATCCGTGGACCTCGGTTCGACTCCGGGAGGCGCCTCCATCATTCAAGTTGAAAGGCCAGCAGAAATGCTGGCCTTTTTGCTATCTGGCATTCTTATCTATCGATTTTTCCAAATTCCGTTGCCTACTGTTTATCAAAAGGGCATCTCTATCTCATAGCTCGTATCTTAGTATCTCGTATTACCGGTTTTTGCACTACATGCAGGTGTGGTTCGAGCTGTCGACATCGTCGTATACAACCAAACGCTGCTGAACATTATTTATTGGTTAAGCCAGTAAACGGTTATGAGCAATGGTTACGTGTGTAAGTTTTGATAGGGGATTTAAATAGTGCACGGGAAGTATTTCATCACTCAGGTTTTCATATTTATACACACTTGGTCATGAACGCATCATGCTTTAGTCGCTTATTATCGTAATTATGACTACAAATGAAAATGATTGTCATTTACTTGCGTTGTTGCTAGTCTGTTGTGAAATATTACAACAATCTTAATTGTGTGTTTGATTGCTTATTAAATCGCTTTAAACCTTATCTAACCTACGGTTATTCGTTTGCTATGGCTTAAATTTAGCCATTTCTACCTCTTTTGTTCTACCCCTTTTGGGTAGTTCGATTTCGTAATTGATTTACATCATATTTTCATTTTCTTTCATAATTCATTATTCGCTCAGTTAAGAAATATATAACCTTCAGGAATTCTTATGAGCAAGATGAAGCTAGTCGTAATCGGTAACGGGATGGTAGGCCATCGCTATATCGAAGATTTAGTCGAGAAGACAGACGTTGCTAACATGGACATCACAGTCTTCTGTGAAGAGCCTCGCGTAGCCTATGATCGTGTACACCTTTCTTCTTATTTTTCACACCATACTGCGGACGAACTTTCTTTAGTTAAAGAAGGTTTCTACGAGAAACACGGCATCAACATGCTGATCGGTGAGCGTGCAATCAACGTTAACCGTGAAAAGAAAACAGTTTACTCAAGCACTGGTCGTGAAATTCAATACGACAAGCTAATCCTTGCTACTGGTTCATACCCATTTGTTCCGCCAATCAAAGGTAACGAAGGTAAAGATTGCTTCGTTTACCGCACAATCGAAGATTTGAAAGCTATCGAAGCAACCGCTAAGAATTCTAAATCTGGTGTGGTTGTTGGTGGTGGTTTGCTTGGTCTTGAAGCTGCAGGCGCACTAAAAGCGCTTGGTGTAACCACGCACGTTGTTGAGTTTGCTCCAAAGCTAATGGCTGAGCAGCTTGACCAAGCGGGTGGTAACCAACTTCGTCAAAAAATCGAACGTATGGGCGTAAACGTACATACAAGCAAGAACACGCTTGAGATTGCTCCTGAAGGCACTGAAGCTCGTAACGTAATGCGCTTTGCAGACGGTACTGAGTTAGAAACAGATTTCATCGTATTCTCTGCAGGTATCCGCCCTCAAGACAAACTTGCTCGTCAAATGGGTCTGGGTATCGCGCCTCGTGGCGGTATTGAGATTAACGATCACTGTCAAACAACAGATAAAGACATCTACGCGATCGGTGAGTGTTCGTCATGGAACCAAACGTTCTATGGCCTAGTTGCTCCTGGTTACAAGATGGCGACAGTTGCAGTTGACCACATTGTTGGTAACGAAAGCACGTTCGAAGGTGCTGACATGTCTGCGAAGCTTAAGCTTCTAGGTGTGAAAGTAGGTTCTATCGGTGATGCAAACGGCCGTACTCCTGGTTGTAAGAGCTACGTTTATCAAAACGAAGAGCAAGAAGTTTACAAGCGTCTAATCGTTTCTGAAGACAACAAGAAGCTGCTCGGTGCAGTAATGGTTGGCGACACGTCTGACTACGGCGATCTTCTACAGCTCATGCTGAATGAAATCGACCTCCCTGAACATCCAGATGCGTTGATCCTTCCTGCACACGCTGGTGCTGAAAAACCAACACTTGGCGCAGACTCTCTTCCTGAATCTGCAGTTATCTGTTCTTGTTTTGATGTAACGAAAGGTAAAATCGCTCAAGCGGTTGCTGAAGGTCACCACACAATCGGTGATATCAAAGCGGTAACTGGCGCGGGTACTGGTTGTGGTGGTTGTATTCCACTTGTAACTTCAGTACTTAATGCTGAACTTGCTAAAGCCGGTGTAGAAGTTAAGAACGATGTGTGTGAGCACTTTGCATACTCTCGCCAAGAGCTTTTCCACCTAATCCGCATCGAAGAAATTAAAACATTCGATGAGCTACTAGAGAAATACGGTAAAGGTTACGGCTGTGAAGTATGTAAACCTCTAGCGGGTTCTATCCTTGCTTCATGCTGGGGTGAACACATCCTTAAGCCTGAGCTAGTGAAACTGCACGATACCAACGATAACTTCCTAGGTAACATGCAAAAAGACGGTACTTACTCTGTTATCCCTCGTATGGCGGGTGGTGAAGTAACACCTCAAGCGCTAAGCGTTCTGGCTGATGTTGCGGCTGAATACAACCTTTACACTAAGATCACTGGTGCACAACGTATTGGTCTGTTCGGTGCTCAAAAAGATGACTTACCAGCAATTTGGAAGAAGTTAATCGCAGCGGGTTACGAAACGGGTCAAGCTTACGCCAAAGCACTTCGTATGGCTAAGACATGTGTTGGCTCTACTTGGTGTCGTTACGGCGTACAAGATTCAGTTGGTCTTGGCGTGATGATCGAGAACCGTTACAAAGGCATCCGTACTCCTCATAAGATGAAGTTTGGTGTGTCTGGATGTACTCGTGAGTGTGCTGAAGCTCAAGGTAAAGACTTAGGTATTATCGCGACTGATGCAGGTTGGAACATGTACGTATGTGGTAACGGTGGTATGAAGCCTCGTCATGCAGACCTACTAGCAAGCGACTTAGACCAAGAAACACTAATCAAGTACATCGACCGTTTCATGATGTTCTACATCCGTACGGCTGCTCCGCTACAACGTACTTCGGTATGGATGGATAACTTAGAAGGCGGTGTGGATTACCTACGTGAAGTTATCATCGACAATAAGCTTGGTATCAACAACCAACTTGAAGCTGATATTGCTGGCCTTGTAGACAACTTTGCTTGTGAGTGGACAGACACCATCAATGATGAAGCTCAACTTAAGCGCTTCGCTCACTTCATCAACGCTGATGACCGTGATGATAACGTTGTGTTTGTTGATGATGGCCGTGAACAACACCGTCCTGCGACATTCACAGAGAAACACCCAGAAGCGAAGGGCGATATCCTTCACGTTGAACTGGTTTAATTGGGAGACGACATCATGGCATTTACCAAAGTTTGTAAGATCGAAGACATTATCCCAGGTACTGGTGTTTGTGCATTGGTGGCTGGTGAGCAAGTGGCTATCTTCCGCCCAACAAAAGCTGAAGAAGTGCTAGCGATTAGCAATACAGACCCTTACTTTCAATCTAACGTGTTATCTCGTGGTTTGATTGTAGAGCACCAAGACGAGCTTTGGGTGGCAAGCCCACTTAAGAAGCAACGCTTTAACCTGACAACAGGTGTGTGCATGGAAGACGAGAACTTTAGCGTGAAAGCGTACAAAGCTCGTGTGACTAAAGGCGCTGTAGAAATCTCTGCTTAATCTTTCGATGAGTAAGATTTGATAGTTCAAGGGTTCTAGTTATCGATATTGCCTTAACTCGGCAACTAGAACCTTTTCCTATCCAATTTTAACTTTTAAATTTAACTTTTAAGGACAACCTTATGTCTA
>NZ_MCYD01001047.1:0-272 GCF_002876325.1 Vibrio sp. 10N.261.52.A1 | reverse complement strand
TGATGCTAGAAAAGCAGCTCGTGCATCAAGCGAATTACGATGAGATGACGGACTTACTCAATCGTCGAGCTATTTATGAGTGGTTTAGAGAACACATGACCTCTGACAATCACCTTGTGTGTATGCTGCTCGATATTGATGATTTTAAATCGATTAATGATACATACGGTCACATGGTCGGTGACGAGGTGATCTGTGCGTTGGCTAATATTACTAAGCGCAGTGTTGAAAGTGTGGGCGGTGTTGCGGGTCGCTGGGGTGGTGAAGAGTTC
>NZ_MCYD01001046.1:0-3684 GCF_002876325.1 Vibrio sp. 10N.261.52.A1 | reverse complement strand
CTCAAAAATGTTCACGCTTTCAACACCTAGCCTCTATCTGTGGCTGGGATCAAGCTTCAATGATGCCTGCTGGTGGTAACCAAGCGCGTAGCGAAGCGATGGCCGAGCTTTCGGTTCATATTCACGGCTTGATGACTCAGCCACAGCTGGCCGATTGGATCTCTGACGCTGAAAACGAAGATCTGAATGGTGAACAACAATCATCGCTTCGTGAAATTAAACGCCAATGGCAGCAAGCCAACCTTCTTCCTGAAAAGTTGGTTGAAGCTAAGTCACTAGCGGGTTCAAAGTGCGAACATGCGTGGCGCAGCCAACGTGGTAACAACGATTGGGTTGGGTTTGAAAAGAACTGGCGTGAAGTGGTTGAGCTATCACGTGAAGAAGCACAGATCCGCGCCGATGCCGCAAACTTAACACCTTATGATGCGATGCTGGATATCTACGAACCGGGTACCAGTTCAGCATCATTAGACATCTTATTTGCGGATGTGAAAACTTGGCTGCCAAGCCTTATTGATGAAGTGCTCGAAAAGCAGTCTAGTGAGCAATTTAATGCTCCAAACGGCTTTTATGCTGCAGAAAAACAAAAAGCGCTTGGTTTAGAAGTGATGAAGCTGCTTCAATTCGATTTCGAACACGGCCGATTAGATGAAAGTGTTCACCCTTTCTGTGGTGGTGTTCCTACCGACGTGCGTATCACAACCAGATATGACGAAGCTGAATTCGTTCAAAGCTTAATGGGCATCGTCCACGAAACAGGTCACGCACGTTATGAGCAAGGCTTGCCTAAACACTTAGCAGGCCAACCTGCAGGTGAAGCTCGCTCTATGGGTATCCATGAATCTCAGTCTCTGTTCTTCGAGATGCAAGTTGGCCGCAGCGACCCGTTCATTGGGCACTTAGCGAATCTAGCTGGTGAGCAATTCTCAGGCTCAGAGTTTGAGAAAGAAAACTTCCAGAAGATCTACACTCGCGTGAAGAAAGACTTCATCCGTGTTGATGCCGATGAACTGACCTACCCTGCACACGTTATCTTACGTTACGAGATCGAACGTGACCTGATTAACGGCAAAATCAAGCACACTGATGTCCCTGAACTTTGGAACACAAAGATGCAGTCTTACCTTGGTTTAAGCACTCTAGGCAACTTTACTAACGGTTGTATGCAAGACATCCACTGGACTGACGGCGCATTCGGCTACTTCCCATCTTACACATTAGGTGCGATGTACGCGGCTCAGTTCATGGCTTCAATGAAGAAAACAGTAGATGTGAACTCAGTGATTGAAAGCGGCGACCTATCCCCTATCTTCACTTGGTTAGAGTCGAACATTTGGAGCAAAGGCAGCCTACTAACGACAGATGATTTGGTGAAAAGCGCAACCGGTGAAACCTTGAATGCGCAATACTTCAAAGATCATTTGAGAAGTCGTTACCTTTAGTAATCTCAAAAAAGAGCGTTCTAGCAAAGAAAGCTAAGTAATAGATCAATAGAAAAGGTTGAGCAGATTACTGACTCAGCCTTTTTCATTGGAAAATGGATCTATAATATTCTTTAGACTCATAGCTTTACTTACCTTTCAACATATCGAAAAAGATCTCTCTCGACACTGGTGTATTATCCCTGTGCGTCTCATACAAAACGTGTTCTTCAGCGTCTGCAGACTTCGATAACTTGATACTCCACAAGGCTTTTAGTTGATTAGGTACGATCGAGTAACGAACATCAATGACCCGAAGCGCATCATTTGGGTCTTGTGATACAAAGCCATTCGAAAACCAGCGAAAACGCTCAATGTCTTTTGCTTGCTGTGAATTGAGGTCGAGCCAGGGGAAATCCTGACTAACATTCAGTTTAACGATCGAATCACCAGGATAAGTTTTAACGGAGGTGCCGACTCGAACAGCATCTACGTAGTATCGAGATTCTGTTTCGTACACCACTTTCCACACTAAGATATTCGCAAAGCTCGGCTTGGCTTCTAACCGAATAGGAGTATGTTGGCGTTCTTGTGCTAATTGCCATCCTATCACTTCTGCTCTATCCCTTTGTATCATGCCTAACGTCGGATAAATCAAAGCCCACAGAAACGCAATACGCGCTAACCAAGGTGTTCGCTTCCATGTCGCCAACACCAACAATATTAAGATAGGAATGGTATAGGCAGGGTCGATAATCGAAATAGTATTCCAAGCATAACGTTCGTTGGTGAACGGCCAGAACAGTTGAGTGCCATAAGTGGTACAAGCGTCTAGCAGTGCATG
This sequence comes from Vibrio sp. 10N.261.52.A1, assembly GCF_002876325.1. NCBI lineage: Bacteria > Pseudomonadati > Pseudomonadota > Gammaproteobacteria > Vibrionales > Vibrionaceae > Vibrio > Vibrio sp. 10N.261.52.A1. The sequence goes on along the minus strand of NZ_MCYD01001046.1, from coordinate 1,419 downwards.
AGTACCGTATCCCAATGCACAAAACAGCCAACTTTGTTTAAAAGAAAGCCCACATCTTTTTGCAATCAGATGATGTAGAGCCAAGGCACAGATCAAACTGCCAATGGGAATAAAGAAGAGTGAATGGGTAAATTGTCGATGAAATTCCAAAGCCAACAAAGGGTCACTTTGAGACTTAATCAATGCATCTAAATCTGGTGCCAACCCGGAGAGCAGACCTAATACCCCAGAAACAACCAAATGTTGTGTTTTACTCGCCGATTGTGACAAAGAAGCACCTAGCACGCCCTGCGTTAACGGATCCATAAATCACCTACTTTTAGCATTCCCTTGAACTGAACAAGTACATTTAGCTATAGCAGTGGATTGTCATAACCAAACGATTTTATCAATATACTCATGTACATAGCTGTATAAGCATAGACCGATAAACAAAAAAAGAGCAGTTATGAAACTGCCCTTTTCTCATTATTGGTGGTTGATCAATTTATTCGGTTTTGCTCTATATATTGATACTTGAACGATCTTCAATTAACGAGCCACCATACTTGCCGCGATAACAACCAACAGTACTGAGAAGATCTTCTTGATGGTTGGAACGGGTAAATGGTTTGTTGCTTTTGCACCTAAAGGTGCGGTGAACCAAGACGTGCACACAATACCCAGCAGCGCAGGCAGATAAACAAAGCCAGCAAAACCGTCGGTTAGCGCAAAGTGGCTGCTGCCTGAAGTGATGTAACCTATCGAGCCAAACAACGCGATCACAATGCCACAAGCCGACGCACAACCAATCGCCTTTTTCATATCGACGGAAAAGAACGTTAATAGCGGGACCAGCAATGCACCGCCACCAATCCCTATCATTGCAGACAAGCCGCCAGTAATGGTCGTCAGAGCCGTTAATACACCTTTATTCGGTAGCTTTCGTTCCTTAGGTGCGTCATTTTTGCTGCTTAAGAACATCTTGATCGCAATAAGAACCACGCTCACGGCAAACACAATACGAACAACTTTCTCGGGCAACAGAGCCGCCATAAAGCCACTAATCAGTGCGCCCAGAGCAACACCAAGCATGATCCAAGGCGCAATATTCCAAGGCACATTTCCATTCTTATGGTGAGCTAGCGCTGAAGAGGTTGAAGTAAATAGAATTGAAGCCAGCGAAGTGGCAATTGCAGCAACAACCACTTGGTCGGACGGTAGAACGTCTAAATACAGTAAAATGCTGCTTAGCACCGGCACAATGATCAGCCCTCCGCCAATGCCTAACAAACCGGCTAGAAACCCAACACCACTGCCTAATAACGCACAGTAGAAAATCAACAACAGCAATTCACTCATTTCATCCATCTCTTATTCAATTAATTGTCTTAAATAACACACTATTAATATGGTTATATTTCCATCAAGATAATTAAT
>NZ_MCYD01001045.1:0-13541 GCF_002876325.1 Vibrio sp. 10N.261.52.A1 | reverse complement strand
TTGTTAAAGCGAACATCAACCGAGTGAAATTATGAAGATTACAGCAGAACCAATTACTATCGCGATGCAAACGCCTTTTCGCATCTCTCGAGGCAGCCGAACAGAGTGTCATGTTGTTCGCGTTTACATTGAGCACAATGGTAAACAAGCGCAAGGCGAGTGCACGCCTTACCCTCGTTATGGCGAGTCATCCGAATCTGTATTGGCGCAAATTCAACAAGCTTCGAGTTCTATTGAAACGGCCTTTGAACGTGGTATGACTGAGCCGGCTGAATTAAGAGATTATCTTCAGTCTTTATTGACTGGAGGAGCTGCTCGTAATGCTGTCGATTGTGCGCTTTGGGATTTTGAAGCGCAACAAAACGAGCAGGTGTTCCCAAATAGTATGTTTGAGTTACCCGCTCAAATAGTTACGGCAATGACGGTCTCGATTGGCACACCAGAAGCGATGGCAACACAAGCTCGTGATTATGTGGCTAATGGTGCAAAACTCTTAAAAGTGAAGCTAGATGGCGAGCAAGTGGTAGAGCGTGTGAGTGCAGTCCGAGGTGCCGCGCCTGGAGTCAAAATTGTACTTGATGCCAATGAAGCATGGACAGGGCTGAATCTCGAGGAGCTGTTCAATCAATTGGCTGAGTTTGATATCGCGATGATAGAACAGCCTCTGCCGCAACAGCACGATGCCTCGCTAGCACACATCAAGCATCCAATCCCATTGTGCGCTGATGAAAGTTGCCACACCACGTCGCAGCTTTCGTCGCTATTGGGCAAGTATGAAATGGTTAACATCAAGCTGGATAAAACTGGTGGTCTGACAGAAGCATTAGCACTTGCCGAAGAAGCGCAAAGGCTTGGGTTTACTCTTATGTCTGGCTGTATGCTTGGCACTTCATTGGCCATGCGTGCAGCGCTGCCTATTGCTGTGCAGTCTGAAATTGTCGACCTCGACGGCCCTGTATTACTTGGTCAAGACGTGTCGCCAGCACTGATTTATCAAGATGGGATGATCATTCTTTAACTCGTTGAGTCTCGGCTATTAAATTGACGTGATATTGATGAAATCGCATAGGTGAAAGCCTATGCGATTTTTTATATTGATAGAGTAATCACGTTTCTGTCGGTGAAGTCACTTTCTTCTCTCTCAAAACAGACAGTCCGGGGTTTATAAAATAATTGTTATGGTGTTTTATGTGAAATGTTAATGATTGCTCTTGTTTTCATAGTTTCACTAAAACTATTTGAAGTGGCTTTAAGTCGGGCTAACCACCTAACTGATTGAATCATTGACCTTTACTGTTGGTTTTTGATTAGAAGAAGGTGGGGCGAGTGAGTAGTCGTGTCTCAGAGGTGATAGACAACAAGGACCGTTTTGAACGTCCATTTCCGATAAAGATTCCGCGTCGTAAGTGGTTTGGCTGGAAAGGCATAGAGCTACGTTTGGTGCTGGCGTTAGCCATGTTATCGATGACTACCATCTTCCTCTCGGTAGTCTCCAGTTTCACCTTTGATAACCTAAATCAACGCCTTGTTGAGCTAAAAGAGAGTGAAATCCCCGCTTTAGATAACGCAGCCCGCTTAAATGACATGGTGCGTGTCATTATCACAACCTCATCTCAACTCAGTGATGCGGAATCCAATTTAGAGCGTAAACAAGCGATGCTTAAAATTGAAGATGCTATTTCAGTTATGAATAGCGTTATGGTGCAATTTCCGGATTATCACTCCTATTTTAAAGATCTTATTGCTCAAGTTAACAATAGCCTCAGTCTGTTGTACCAAAGTGAGATTGAATCTGAACAGCTCAACCAAGAACTTCGAAATCTACTCGAAGGCTTTTACCCGTTATTGCAGCAAGCCAGTGATTCACTCGATAGCTTGCCTGATTCAGCCAAAGAGCAGGTTCAATTCACGCAATTAAAGTCCCTGCTGTACTACCAATTAGGCTTGGTAGAAAAACTGTATAACGACGCCAGTTTTAATGAGCTGGATTACACCAGTTTACGACTTGAGCAGGTTGGAGAAGAATGGTGGCAGCTATGGGTAAGTGGCGATCTAAGAAGTGATTTTCCAACATTGGACAATCAACTTACCGTGATTTACGACCTAGCCTCAAGTGATAGCAGCTTGTATGGGCTGAAAAACAAAGCGCTCGACCATCTCTATCAAGAGCAATATTTCTTACAAAACAGCCGTGAGCATTTGAATCAGTTAACGGTACAAATCGAACGTAACACTAGCCAAGTGAACCGCAATATTGATCAGTCGATTCAGCAGGCGCAACACTCTTTGCAATCGAACCAACGTTTGTCACTTTTTCTCTCTCTTTTTAGTGTGTTAGCTGCCGCGGCTATCTCATGGTTCTATGTGCGCAAGAGTATTTTGGAAAGGCTATTACAGCTTAAAGACAACATGTTCGCGATTTCTACGGGCCATTTAGATACCGAAGTCGCGATTCGTGGCAAAGACGAAGTGACGCAAATGGCTAAGTACTTAAAGGTATTTCAAACCACCGCCAAAGTCGTCAAGCAAACCAACCGAAAATTGGAGGCAGAGGTAGAAGAGCGCACCTTAGCCGAGGCCAAGCTGCGTGTTACTCAGGATGAGCTCATTCAAGCTGGAAAACTGGCCGCGTTGGGGCAGTTAAGTGTCGGCATTACTCACGAGATCAATCAACCTCTGACCGCAGCAAACAGTCACGTTCGAAGTGCTCAATTATGGTTAGGTAAGCAAAGGCCAGACAGAGCAGAAGAGAACCTGAAAAAGATCGAGATCTTATTAGACAAAGTGGCTGCGATTACACGTCACTTGAAAGCCTTCTCACGCAAGAGTGACGGCAAAATTGATAACGTCGAGGTGGAGAAGGTGATTGGCGATGCGATCGACCTCTTTGAAACTCGGCAGAGTAGGGTGTCAATTCAGTATTCCCTACAAAGCGATCAAATGGTGCGAGCCAACAGCATTCGCTTAGAGCAGGTGCTGGTGAATTTAATCAGCAATGCGTTGGATGCCGTTGAACACAGGGAGCGGCCCCAGCTCAGCATCTCCACTCAAGAGTATCTGAACACTATTCAAATTGCAGTTAAGGACAATGGATTAGGAATACCCGAAGAGGACATTCCTTATCTGTTCGATCCATTTTATACCCGTAAGACAACCGGTAAGGGGCTCGGGCTCGGTTTGTCTATCGCATACAACATAATTAAAGACTTTGGCGGCTCGATTCACGTCGAATCGATTGAACACCAAGGCACCACCTTTCTCGTCACTCTACCAAAAGGCACAAACTCATGACTTCAGAAAAACACATAGTTCTTATCGACGATGAAACCGACGTTGTTGAAGCCGTGAGTGAAATGTTGGAACTCGAGGGTTTCCGTGTCACTAGCTTTACCGACCCAAACCTTGGCCTAAAATCCCTCAAAGCAAACAGTCAGTCGGTGGTGTTGTGTGATGTGCGAATGCCACAAGTCGACGGGCTTACGTTGTTGAGCTCAATCCAACATCGCGCAGCCAATGTTCCGGTATTACTGATGAGCGGGCATGGTGATATTCCGATGGCGATAGAGGCGATGAAGTTGGGTGCGTTCGACTTTCTGGAGAAACCTCTCAATGCCAGTGAGTTGGTAGAAAAGCTCGACTTGGCGTTGGCACAGTGTCAGCACAACAGCCCTGCAACGTTAGACGACGAACGGGATACAGAACTACCGATTGAATCTGTGGTTATCGGGCAATCCAAAGCGATGGACACCATACGTAAGCAAGTGCTTGCGCTCTCTCATACTGGCGTCGACACCATCATTAACGGCGAGACTGGCACAGGCAAAGAGGTGATTGCTCGCGCCTTACATCAGTTTAGCCGTCGTAAGGCAAAGCCGTTTGTCGCAATAAACTGTGGTGGCATGACAGAGAGCATTATTGAGAGTGAGCTGTTTGGTCATGAAGCGGGCTCGTTTACCAGCGCCAATAAGAAACGCATCGGCAAAATAGAACAAGCCAATGGTGGCACTCTTTTCCTTGATGAAATTGAAAGCATGCCGATTGCAGTGCAGATTAAGTTGCTACGTGTGATTCAAGAACGAGTGATCGAGCGTGTTGGTGGCAATGAATTGATACCTGTCGATATTGTAGTCGTCGCTGCCAGTAAAGCTGACCTCGCAAGCCTCAGTGAATCCGGTGAATTTAGAGCCGATCTGTTCTATCGCTTAAATATTGCCAGCTTAAATCTTCCGGCACTGCGCCAACGCAAAGAGGACATTCAGGTGTTGTTCCGTCACTTTGTGATTCAAGCAAGCCACAAATACAAGACGCGTCCTTCGACGATTTATCCAGAACAGATACAACAGTTGTGCCGACATGAATGGCCCGGAAACGTGCGTGAGTTACGTAATGTTGCCGACCGATTTGTACTCGGTATTGTCGGCGGTGGCTTTGATCTGCAATCGCCAATTTGTGAATCGACTGGGGAAGATTTCGCCTTTGAAAAGCAGATGGAGCAGTACGAGAGAAATGTATTAACCGAAGCCTTGATAGAGAGCGCAGGCAATATTAATGAGGTATCAAGCAAGCTGAATCTGCCCCGAAAAACGCTTTATCGAAAAATGAAGAAACACCAGTTGGATAAAGAGAGCTTTAAAGCCTAACTCATTAACTTGGTTCTTGAGGAGCAAAGAGCAACCTAAACCAAAAGACAAAGCGGAAGAAAAAGCACAAGACAACAATGACCCATTTATCATTTAGTCGAATAATTAACTGTTTCAAGTAATTGTAATAAAAGAGTTTTAACATTTGGCACAAAGCGTGCAATCCCAACATTGTGGCATCAGCCCACATGAGGTCATATCAGAAAAATAGAAATGACCGGATTAAGGAAATTAGAAAAATAATTGCTTGTTGCAAGGAGATACAAACATGAAGCAAATACTGAAAGGTTCGATTGCTCTGATACTCGGCGTTAGCTCAATGACAGTATGGGCGGCGACAGAGTCAGCAAACCTAGGACCTCGTCCCCTCTTTTTAGTCAACAATATGGACGAGAGCCCTTTGAAAACCAAGCTGCTCAGCTGTAGCGAAGGGCCTTTTCATCGTAGTGATTTTTCTATTGGGCATCGTGGAGCTGCAATGCAGTTTCCCGAGCACACTAAAGAATCTTACTTAGCGGCGATTCAGATGGGAGCCGGTGTCGTAGAGTGTGATGTTACTTTCACTAAAGATAAGGAATTGGTGTGTCGACATTCTCAAAGTGACCTGCACACCACAACCGATGTATTGGCTCACCCAGAGCTTGCTAAGAAGTGTTCAGTTCCATTTAAACCGGCGAACCCTGCGACAGGCGAAGATGCTCAGGTTGAGTGTCGTACTTCCGATTTCACGCTGGCGGAGTTTAAGACGTTAAAAGGAAAAATGGATGGGGCTAACCCGAAAGCAACCACAGTCGAAGAGTACATGAACGGCACTCCGGGTTGGCGAACGGATCTATACAGCCAGAGCGGGACGTTGATGACACACGCAGAAAGTGCGGCGCTGTTTAAAGAACACGGTGTGAAGGTGACACCTGAATTGAAATCGGCAGCGGTTGAGATGCCTTTCAATGGCTTCAGCCAAGAGATGTACGCGCAAAAGCTGGTGGATGAACTAAAAGATGCGGGCTTTGCACCTTCAGAGACTTACTTGCAATCGTTCAACCTAGATGATGTGAAGTACTGGATCAAAGCAGCACCAACATTCGGTAAACAAGCCGTTTATCTTGATGACCGTGTTTACGAGCAAGCGGATTTTGTCGCTTCTGTTGAGAACATGAAAGAGCTGCACGATGCGGGTGTAAACATCATCGCGCCACCCCTGTTTGCTCTGGTTGATCTAGATGAGAATAACGAACTGGTTGCATCTAATTACGCTAAGTTCGCTAAAGATGCAGACCTCGACATTATCGCATGGACTCTGGAGCGTTCAGGCCCACTAGCGCAAGGCGGCGGTTGGTACTACAAGAGCGTGAAAGATGGCATCAACAATGATGGCGACATGATGAAAATGCTCGATGTGTTGGCACAAGATGTAGGTGTGATGGGCGTATTCAGTGACTGGCCTGCAACGGTAACTTACTACGCAAACTGCATGGACAGCGACGCCTAAGTTATCTGGATTATTGAAGAATAATAAAAGAAAAAGCAGTGAACCAAAGAGCCTTCGGGCTCTTTTTTACCGTTAAAATTGATGGGACATAAATGACCCAAATGTAAGCTTTTGGGGTGGATATGAATGACTCAAAATAGATTGTTGAATTTGAACTTTTCATTAAGTTGTTGAATTTAAATAAATAAAAACATGGCATAAAGGCTGCAATAGTGAAGACGACTTTCAACAATAAGTAAAAGTAAGGTTTGAATATGAAAATCAGTGTTAAAGGACTGTTAATCGCTAGCTCATTACTACTTCCTTCAATGGCTATGGCAAGCGACTGCTCTAGCCGTGGTGTGTTAGACGATCGATACTGTGATGAAAACCAAGATTTGGTGGCAGATTCACCAAAGAATCCAGACGAGTGGAATGATCCAAGTACGCTTGTGTTTACCTACACACCAGTAGAAGACCCAGCGCTATACAAAGATGCGTTTGCCGACTTCCAAGCTCACCTAAGTAAAATCACAGGTAAGCGAGTGATCTACTACACGGTGCACTCGAACTCTGCACAAGTAGAAGCGATGCGTTCTGGTCGTTTGCACGTTGCTGGTTTCTCTACGGGTCCAACTGGTTACGCGGTTAACCTAGCGGGTTACGTTCCAATTGCAGTGAAAGGCGATGAGTCTGGTTTCCAAGGTTACAATCTGATCACCATTGTGCGCAAAGACAGTGGCATCAACACAATGGCTGATCTAAAAGGTAAAAAGGTTGCACACACTTCTGCATCATCAAACTCTGGCAACCTAGCTCCTCGTGCGTTATTCCCAGCTAAAGGGTTAGTGCCAGATGAAGACTACAAAGTGCTGTACTCAGGTAAACACGACCAATCTATCCTAGGTGTCTTCAATGGAGACTATGATGCAGCACCTGTGGCATCTGACGTGTACGATCGTATGGTAGCAGCAGGTCGTGTTGACGATTCTGAGCTTAAGATCATCTACCGCAGCCCACGATTCCCAACGTCTGCTTTCGGTTACGCTTACAACCTAAAACCAGAGCTAGTTGAGAAGATCAACGAAGCCTTCTTCAGCTACCGCTTCACACCAGAGATGAGTGCATCATTCAAAGGTGCAGACCGTTTCTCGCCAATCAGCTATAAGGAAGAGTGGGGCGTAATTCGTGATATCGCTCATGCGACAGGCACGGCTTACACCAAAGCAGGTTTGAAAAAACTGGCTGAAAAAGACGCTGCTAAACGCGCAAAGAAAAAAGCTGCTGAGTTAGCGAAACAAGCAAACAACGGCTAACCCTTAGTTCTCAGAACACTTACCTCAATCAATACCAGTTACTTACTACGATTGGTACCAGTATCTATGCCCTCGCGGGTAGGGCATAGATCATTCTAAAATTCGCACAAGGAAATGCAGTATGGCCGTAGCAAGCTATGACGGAATAAAGATCAACAACCTATTTCATGAATATGTGGCAGGAAAGCCAATCCTTAAAGGCATTAATATTGATATCGACGAGCCTGGTATCATCGCGATTATCGGACCGTCAGGTACCGGTAAAAGTACGCTTCTACGTTGTATTAACCGTCTTAATGACCCTAGCCAAGGGGAGATCATTTTCGATGGTGCCGACCTGACTCAACTAAAAGGCCAAGCACTTCGTAAACAGCGCCGCCATATCGGCATGGTCTTTCAAGAGTACAACTTGGTAGAGCGTTTAACGGTTATCGAAAACGTGTTGAGTGGGCGTTTAGGTTACATGACCGCTTGGAATGCGTGGCGCCGTAACTACTCAGCACAAGACTTAGCAAAAGCGTTTGAGTTACTGGAATTTGTTGGTCTGCAAGATTTTGCAAACCAACGTGCCGACAGCTTATCTGGCGGTCAAAGGCAGCGTGTTGGTATTGCTCGTGCAGTAATGCAAGACCCTTATATCCTTCTTGCTGATGAACCAACCTCATCACTTGACCCGAAAACCGCGGTTGAGATCATGGAGTTGATGGAAACCTTTGCCGAACAGAAAAACATCCCGGTGTTGGTGAATATCCACGATGTGAACTTAGCCAAGCGTTATGCCAAACGTATCATTGGTATGTGTAATGGCAAGGTGCATTACGATGGCAGCCCAGAAGGCATCTCAGAGGAAGATCTGAAAATCATCTACGGAGGTGAGTCATGGCTGGATTAAACCCAAGTTCGTCGCCAAGTCTTTCGCAAGCTAACCGTGAAAACCCGTTTAAAGCGTCGTGGACGAACCGTGCGATCATCGCTGGTGTTATCGCTTATTTGTTCTATAGCTTTTCGACATTGGGGCTGACGTTTGAGCGTTTGATCATCGGCTTTGGTGAAAGTGAACGATTACTATCTCGAATGTTCCCGCCGGACTTTTCACGTACCAGTTTGCTATTGAGTGGTCTCGCAGAGAGCTTGCAGATTGCGATTATTTCGAGCTTCTTTGGCATTGTGATTTCATTATTCCTTGGTCTACTTGCTGCAAGAAATATGATGCCAGCGATCGTCTCAACGCCGGTCCGTGCTTTTATCGCCTTATGTCGCTCTTTTCATCCAGTGATCATCGCCATCTTATTTGTAAAAGCGGTGGGCTTTGGGGCGCTAGCTGGCATCTTGACCTTGGTGTTTGCGTCGATAGGCTTCATCGCTAAGCTTTTCGCTGAAGCGATTGAAGAGATCTCTTTTAAACCGGTTGAAGCAATTAAAGCGACTGGCGCTAGCTTTGTAAGTGTCATTCTGTATGCCGTGATGCCGCAGGTTTTCACGCGATTTATTGGCTTTGCAAGCTATCAGTTGGATTCTAATCTGCGTAATTCGACTATGGTGGGCATTGTGGGGGCAGGCGGCCTTGGCGGAACACTTTTCTCTGCATTCCAACGTTTCGATTATGACTTCGTTGCCGCTATCTTGCTCACTATTATCGCACTGATTCTTGTCGGTGAATTCCTTTCCAACATTGTTAGGAGAATCTTCTAATGACAACTGCATCTATCGATAGAGAGTGGCAGCGTTTTACACCTAATGAACGTGTGGCTCGATTCGCCGTTTACCTTAGCCTAGTGTGTGCCATTGTTTGGTCTTGGCAGACGGTGGAAGTGATTCCTGAATTTCTTTATGACGCGCCTGCTCAGTTCGCTGATATGTTTCAGCGTATGGTGCCAATGGATTACGCTTTTTACCCACAAACGATCCACGCTGCGATGATTGAAACGTTGCACATCGCGACCTTGGGTACGCTGTTTACTTTGGTGTTCGCGATTCCTTTGGCGTTGTTGAATGCACCAAACATTACTCCCAATAAAGCGTTGAACTGGTTTGCTCAATTTTTCCTTGTGTCTTCACGTTCGGTGAACTCACTGGTGTGGGCATTACTGTTTATCGCACTGTTTGGCCCCGGTGTTCTCGCCGGCATCATGGCAATTGCAATTCGCAGTATCGGCTTTGTAGGGAAGCTGTTAGCGGAAGCCATTGCCGAAGTGAACATGGGGCCTATTGAAGCCTTACGCGCAACGGGTGCTTCGTGGATGAGTATCTTGTTGAAAGGGTATTGGCCACAAGTGATGCCAGCGTTCTACTCAATCGTGTTATTCCGTTGGGACATCAACGTTCGTGAATCTGCGGTATTGGGTTTGGTGGGCGCTGGTGGTATTGGCGTGGTGCTTAACGATGCGCAAAACCTTTTTGAATGGCAAAAAGTTTCGATGGTATTAGTGAGTATTTTTGCGGTGGTTATCGTTGCAGAAGCGGTGGTTATCCACATCCGTAACAAACTGATTTAATCGGTGTGTTGTGTTCACTATGTTTTTTATGACATGTGTTTCGTGTGAAAGTTGAGAGCTTGCCTATCTAGCATTTTAAAGCTCAAACGACCCTAGGTAATTCGGTCTACCTAGCGGTCGTTTTTTTATGCGGTGTGTTCTGTATTAAACTGTATTTAACGGAGAGCGAGCGCTTAGAAAATACAGTGTTTCGCAAAGTCACCCGCTTCATTCGCCGTCCAGTCACCTTTTGGTTTCTCTTTCATATCTTCACACCAAGCTTCACTGCCAACTTCTGTACAAGCCATTAATTGAGTGGCTAGGAAAAGGATCAACGTGACTTTCTTCATAACAATTATTCCGTTTGGGCTAGATTTCGGATAACTCTATCAAATACTACTGATGATTGTCATAGCTATCAGGGGCCGGCGATATGGATTTGAGCTGAAGTCGCGATTTGGTAACGAGAAGGGATGACGGAGTCTCAAGATCGAAAAAGCCAGCAACATGTGCTGGCTTTGAAATTCTTAATAAGCTTCTTTTATCGGTAAGCTTTGACTACTTGAGGAGTTATACCAGTTTCATCTCTTGGATGATGTCCGAAGCAATCTCTGGCTTGGTACTTGTTGGTTTCTCGTGTAGGTCTGCTTTTAATTGTCCCTTACGGTTACTTAGGCCTGCTTCTAGCTTCTTGATTGCTGAAGAAATAGCTGGGTACATTACGTCATCTGTCGCTTTTGCGTTTACACGCACACCTTCGTAGTTGGTGAACACTTCAACCTGATGTTGACCATGTTCTTTGGTAATGATGATGTCGCAGCTGATCAGTGATGGAAAATGGTTAGATATCTTTTCGAACTTACCTTCGATGTCTTTACGTGAGTCGTCGTTAATTGATACGTGATGTGTTTGAACGTTTATTTTCATAAATCATACCTTTCCAATGACTGTGTCATTTAAACGTAGCAAACATCGGATAGATTAACCAATAGAGAAAGTACACATGTGTGATTGACTTCAGTGTTATCAAATAATCTCTACTTACTCCCTTGAAAGTCCGAATAACTGATCGCATATTATGTTTCGTGTTTTCGAGACATGTTCAAAAATACTCCATCCTTGATGATTTGCTCTAATTATGAGCGTCACTCTAGTGAATATCTCTTCATCGGCTTTATAATTCCGAACTTGTCACTTGGCAAACTTCTTTCGTTTTTGATAAATAAGTTACCACTAGACTCTAATTTATAGACACTCAACAGCCCACTCCATATTGAAACTTGCTTCAAAGCTCCGACAGATCTGAGTAACGCACTAACTATTTATGCAATCGTCACTCAATATCACAATTACCATCAAGGACTGCGGTAGTTTATTGAGATACCTGTTAGTACGGGATACCATAACACCGTCGTTAAATTTGGATCCGTTACCATGAAAATGCCTGTTAAATTGGCTGCTGTTGCAGCTTCACTTTCTTTCGCTTTTAATGCTTTTGCTGCGCCTGTTGAGTTTCAGAAAATTCCAGAGATCATGCAGCAATTTGAAACTGCAGAGCTGTACGTTAAAAAGTCTGTGACGCTAGGCCGTTTGCCTGCTGAATCTGAAATAGGCACTGAATTCCCGACCTACGTTTCTGACGGAGAGGGTGGTTACAGCTTAGAAACCAACAACGTGATGACGGATGATGTAGTTATTGCAAGCATGCCTAAGGCGATTGTTGATGATGTTTTCAACCAATGGTTGGTACCAAAAGAGACGTGGATCAGTAGCTATGGTTCACTGCCAACGTCGACCACTGAGTTCAAGCCGTTTAAGCGAATTAAAACCACCAAAGCGATTAAGATTGATGCTGAAATGCTTGAACTAATGGGCAGCGAAGATGGCAAAACAGCCGTGATTAAAGTGAGTTGGGATGAAAAAGGGATGAAGGTTTATAAGGACGGTTACTTAGCGGATTATGAGTACGGTATTGCCCCTCATGAGATGCAAGAGAACTACGAGCTAGCACCTAAGTAGTTTTATTCCATTTCCGAAAAGCGCTCTGGTTTGCAGGGCGCTTTTTATACCCCCCCTCCCCCACTAAAATATGACTTAACTCACACTTTTCTGACATTTTACTGCTCGTTATGCTAGTATGCGCCGCTTGTCTTTGTAATTGATAAAAAACGCATTACCCAAACAGTCTTGTTCTGTTTATCTGCTTGTAATGACCTCATTCAGTTTGGCCTGACTTGGCCGAACATCTGCATTTTGCTCGGACGCAAAGAGAGTAGTTCTCACTACTTCACTATGTACATTTGAGAGCACCATCTATCAAAGGCCTTTTAGAAACAGCCTAGTTAGCGCGAACTATGTTCTGCGTGAAGGGTTTCGTTTTTCCAAAAATCCCCCTGGCGCCAAGTATTGCTTGGTTGCTGACAAGTAAGGAGTCTATATGACGTCTACGGTATCTACATCCGTACCTACATCTCCAGCTGGTAATACAGCTTCGACAGAGAAAGAAGTAAACCATCCATTTCTTTCTTTGGTCATCATGGTAATCGTTGCAGCAATCGCAACCTACTTTATCCCTGCAGGCGAGTTTGAACGAGTGGTTATGAATGGCCGCACGGTGATCGACCCAGACAGCTATACACTATTGGCAAGCAACCCAACAACATTAGCCTCTTTTTTCGAATCATTTTTTAAAGGCTTCAAATCCGCTTCTGGCGTGATGGGTGTTGTGGTGTTTGTTGGTGGTGCTTTCGGTATCATCAAACACATGGGTCTGCTAGACGCTTCGGTCGTCGCGCTTACCACTAAGCTTAAAAAGCAAGGCTTGTATGTGATCGCACCAGTGATCATGACGGCGATCTTCTTCAACGTAACCTTCACTGGTATGCGTGAATTGGATGTTATTTTCATCTCGTTGATGATTCCGATCTGTATCAAGCTTGGATACGATGCGATCACAGCGTTAGGTGTTGTGCTACTGGCAAGTTGTGCGGGTTTTGCTGCGGCGTTGGCGAACCCATTTTTCACGGGGATTGCACATACTATCGCTGAGCTGCCTTTGTATTCAGGCATGTGGTATCGCTTTATTGTCGGCATGTTTATGCTGCTGACCGGTGCTTGGTATGTGTTGAATTACGCAAGAAAAGTAAAACAAGATCCAACCAAAGGTTTGTTGCATGGCACTGGTTACCATTACGAATCGAACGTTGAAGCGAAGACTCTGACCCTGCGTGAGAAGCTAGCGGGTATCGCGTTCTTGGGCGTGTTCGCGTATATGATCTTCGGCACCCTGACGATGGGCTTTGGCTTTACTGAGATCGCAGGTGCGTTTGTGGCAATGGCGATCATTCCGGGCTTAGTGGCGGGATTGTCTCCCAACAAGATTTGTGAATATTGGACCAAAGGTGTCAGTGATGTATTAGTCGCTGTATTGATCATCTTCTTTGCGCGTTCGGTTTTGACCATTATGGAAGATGCGAAGATTGTCGACTCGATCATCTACTATCTTGCGCAGATCATTTCAGGCAGCTCTAAGCTTGTTGCTGCGGCGGGTATCTACTTCTCACAAGCGGCGATTAACCTGTTTATCCCATCGGGTAGTGGTCAAGCAGTGATCACCATGCCAATTATCATTCCATTGGCAGAT
>NZ_MCYD01001044.1:0-4340 GCF_002876325.1 Vibrio sp. 10N.261.52.A1 | reverse complement strand
CCTTTGTATTAGTTAATGTATGTCCGTAATAAAAAACCACCTAACAAGGTGGTTTTTTTGTTTTAAGAGGTAAGGCTATTGACGCTTCATCTGATGCAGTCTGTGCATGACAACCAATACAATGGCGGCAACAGCGCAAGCCAAAAGCGTCAATGCTAAGTCGGCGAACTCGGCTGCTCTGTGTAAGCCAAAGCCAATAATCAAGTAATAAAACAGGCCTAATAGAGCTCCGGCACTGCCTAAATGGTCGTGATATTTAGTCAAAGCGCCACTGAGCAAATTAGGTAACGCAAGCCCGAATGATAACGATACAAATACCATTGGGATGAAGAACCAAACGGATTCCTGCATGATAAATACACCAATGCCTGCAATAAGTAATAGGCAAGACGCAAACGCTACAATTTTGTCATGGCTTAAATGCATGCGAATTAGCTTCATATTAATAACAGAGCCTAATACTGACCCCATCGCAAGAATAAAACCGGTATTACCAAAAAAGTTCACACTTGCCCCTAATTGCTCAAACATAAACGGGGCAATACTGTAGTACGAGAATAGCGCTATATTAAATAGCCCAACCATTAACGTTACGTACCAGATGTGTGCATCGGTAAGCATTTTTATAGCAACAGAAATTAGGCTGTCTCTTTTTGTATTTGCTGGCTTTGTTTCTGGCAGTTTACCTAATGACCAAATCAGTAAGATAGCCACAAGTACCACCATCGCCATGAATACCCATTTATAGCCACCTATAGATGTCAACCAACTACCAGCCAACATCCCAACAACAGGGCTGATACCAATAGAGGTACCCACAATCGAGAAGACGTGGCTGAGTTCTTTACCTTGATAACCATCACGGATAATAGTCTGTGTGCAAACAGAACCAACAGCGGCACCAAAAGCACAGCAGCCAAAGCCCGTGAGCATTAAAGTGAATGTCGGCGCTAACATGGTAAACAGAGCTGCAATGATAAAGACGACTAACCCAAGTAAGGTAGAGACTCGTCTTCCTAATACATCACACATGCGCCCCCAGAATACGACTCCGAATGCAAAAGCAATGAAGAATATAGACATCGCTTGTGCCGCTTCACTACTGGTAACCCCAAAGTGGTTTTTTACAGAAGTCAGAGCTGGGCTATACATGGTTTCTACTATTTGCGGAAACATCAGCAACACAACCGCCAATGGGATAGAAATTTTTCCAATAATCTTGTTCATTTTTTGTTTTCAAATACCTCTAATTAATATCGTAATGATTTAGTTATTTCCTGAACCTCTTAATCAGAGGGATAACAGAACAGGTACTATTCTAGGCATGATGTGCTAATGTCTTATAATGAGATTTGGACATAAAATATCGAAATAAGGACAGTCTGTTCAATGGCATTGATTTCAGAACAAGATGACTTTTGTGCAGACGACCATAACGGGTTAGTCGTTGGTGTTGCTGCTGAGGTTTCTAATCACGCTTCCGGCATACATTTTCATGAAAAAGACCAGTTACTGTTTTCGAAGCACGGATGCATGACAATCACATTAGAAGATGTGAAGTATGTCTTGCCTCCAATGAGGGCTGCATGGATCCCGAAAGGCGTTCAACACGATGCTCAGATGACTAACATTACCCAATATCGCTCACTGTACTTTGATCAATCCTTGTCAGAGCGCTTGCCTAGAGGTGTGATGATTTTCGATATCACTGCGTTAATGAGAGTCTTGATAGAACGAATGGCATTTTGGGCATTTGACAAGCCGAATAATGAGCAAATTAATACGTTGAATTTGTTTATCGAAGAGTTAAACGACTCGCAAGAGGTGTACTTGTCGTTGCCGTTACCTCAAGACCACCGTCTCAAATCTTGGTTATCTGATATTGATAACAAAGATTTTATGGCACCGTCGTTGGCACAATTGAGTGAGGTTGTTGGAGCGAGCGAAAAGACGATCACTCGGATCTTTAATAAAGAAACCGGGATGCCATATCAAAGTTGGCGTCAGCAGTGGCGCTTGTTGGGGGCGATTGAATTACTGTCGAGTGGCATGCGCATATCGGATGTCGCCTATAGGTTGGAGTTCTCTAGTGACAGTGCATTTATTCATTTCTTTCGTCAGAAAACAGGCATGACACCAATGAATTACATGACCAACACATCCAACGCGGAGGCTATGTAACCTTCGTTAATGTCAGCCTCTAATCGCAATGTATATGTTAGTCTAGTGGCTTAATTACGCTCGCGAATCACAAGGACATCGATTTGAACCTAAGACAATTGGAAGTCTTTTACGCCATTATGCAGACCGGAACCGTATCTGGAGCAGCACGTAGCTTGCATGTGTCCCAGCCTAATGTGACGCGTATTTTGGCGCACACTGAGCAGCAGTTGGGGTTTGGCTTGTTCGAGCGTGTCAAAGGTCGATTGGTACCAACGGTTGAAGCGAAAACCTTGTTACCAGAAGCGGAGAAGGTCTACCAACAATTAGGCCAATTTCGCTCTTTGACCAACAAAGTGAAGCAAGGCCATCAGCACTTACGTATTGGTGCGCCGCCGATTCTAGCGACCAAATTGCTGACTCCGGTAGTCGCCCAAATGTCTCGCGAGCAAGAGCTCTCTTTTGAGTTGTTAACTGCCAATCGCGACGAACTGTGTTCAGGGTTATTGAAGCATGAGCTTGATATTGCTATCGCATTTGGAGACGAAGCACCGCCAGCGATACTGTCAGAAACGCTATTAACCAAATCCCTTCAGGTTCTAGTTCCATCTAACACCGTAGAGCATCTACCGACAGAGTTAACCTTTGATGACTTAATCAATTATCCGTTACCAATTATCGGGCTTGATAGTCGTGACCCCTTGGGTTTGCTGCTCCATCAAAGCTTGATTGCGCGAGATGAGCATTATCATCACCCAATATCGGTACGCGGATATAGCGCTGCGGCGGAGCTGGTTAAGCACCAAGCAGGGTTTGCGATTGTTGATCCGTGGACGGCAGAACAGTATCAAAATGACGATGCAGTCTGTGTGTTGCCACTTCAACCAGCTATTACTTTCTCAGTATCGACTCTATGCGCTGAGCATACGCCACAGTCGATTGCAGCTAAACAGTTCATTTCAGCACTGCAGCGCTCATGTTATTAGCTAAGTGCTGTTAGCTGATTAGTTTACCGTCTCCAATTACTACCCATAACATCATGTTATAGGCACGCGATAAATAGGCATTCGGCAGGGCTCAACTTCTTAATTAAGGTAAATCCATACAAGGACTCTTAATTAGGAATACACATGTCTATCGCTCAACCTTACCTTCTTTTTCTTGGGGATGTTACTGACCCATTGGCTGCAAAAACCGCTCGTGGTATTCACCAATGGCGCCCTGAAATCTGCCTCGGCCAATTACGTTTAACAGAAGAGACAGTTTCTCTTGGTTTGACGGATATGGCCTTGCAAGAGGCACAAGCGCAGGGCGCGAAAACGCTAGTGATTGGTACAGCCAATCCAGGCGGAGTGATCCCTGAGTCATGGCAACCAACCATACTGGCAGCTGCAGAAATGGGATTTGAGATTGCATCGGGCATGCACCAACGCTTGAGTGAATTTTCACCGCTTGCTGACATGCAGCAGCGAGGATTGACTAAGCTTCATGATGTGCGCCATTTTGATGGTGTTCTAAACGTTGGTAATGGCAAGTCTCGCCAAGGTAAGCGTCTGCTCACTGTTGGAACCGATTGCTCGGTAGGCAAGATGTTTTCTGCACTGGCGATTGAAAAATCGCTTAAAGAAGCGGGAACATCTGCTCAGTTTAAAGCGACAGGGCAGACTGGCATCTTGATTGAAGGCAGCGGTATTTCGATTGATGCAGTGGTGGCAGATTTTATCTCTGGTGCGGTTGAAGCGATTAGCCCAGATTTTAATGAACACGAATGGGACATCATTGAAGGGCAGGGCTCTTTATTTAACCCTTCTTTTGCAGGCGTGAGTTTGGGTTTGTTGCATGGTGCGCAAGCTGATGCTTTAGTGCTATGTCATGAAGTAGGGCGCCCACATATTCGCAATCTACCGCATGCTAAATTGCCGACAATAGAACAAACTATTGATGCAAATTTACAAGCCGCGCGATTAACAAATCCAGATGTGAAGCTAGTGGGTATCTGCCTGAACACATCTGCGATTAGCATTGAAGAGGCTGAGACATTGTGCCAAGAATGGAGCGAGACCTATCAAGTACCAGTAACGGATCCAGTGCGATTTGGTGTACAACACATTACTGATCATTTGCGACATTCACTTTAACGATTTCATCATTTCTACGTTTCCATTTGTTAAAGCGAACAT
>NZ_MCYD01001043.1:0-9596 GCF_002876325.1 Vibrio sp. 10N.261.52.A1 | reverse complement strand
ACTCGCTCGTGAAGAAACCATTCACCAAAGCCAGCGCCATTTAATTCGATGAAAAAGTCACGGATTTCATGGAAAGCAAAACGACGCGACACCAATTGCGGAAACTGCTGCTTGATAGCGTCAACGAACCCTTGTTTTTTTAACGCTGTGATGTCAGCCTGTTGCTCTGGCGACTGACGACGACTAAACATTTTCAAACGTTGGATTTTGGAAACAAAATCAGACTTTCTTTTCGCCTCATCACGACACTTTTTGACTTGATAGCGCAACTTCAATACCGCCAAAGGACTAGAGATATCATTTTTTGGTGAGCTTTCGTGCCCCAGCGGCGAAACGCTGGTCGATGAATTTGAGTTAGAGAGAGTTGGGGTTGGGTTTTGTTGCGCCATGAGAGTTTCCTTTCTGTTTGAGTATCACTTTTCGGAGCCGCTTGGCTGTCCGATCTCTCAACATCGTTCTGCTTTGCAAGGGCGCGCAGCGGCGAAGCCTCCCTTGAAAAACAGGTTGTGGGGAGAGACGGTTAACAGCCTGCGAGCCCGAAAATGAGGCGAGTGAAAGAAATCGGCGCATAAGAAATAAGCCCTTACTCGAACTTATTGAAAGGCAGGGAGAGCAACAAGAGGTGAAGGAACGGAGAAATCAACGTAAAGCACGTCGTTTGTGGTTATTAAAGATGGCTTGGTTAAACCTCTGAAGAGTAAGGAGCGAGCGAAGAGGTTCACGAGATAAATCAGGTAACCGTTGGATGCTCTAGAGGATATATAAAGATTTACCTTAAGCTTTCCGCGTATTCCTGCATAACCCTAGCATTATCCCCCTTCGCTTCGTGACCACATAACTCTCCGTTATTACTAATCAGGGGGCTTGAGTAGGCCGGAACGACCTGAGTAGCATTGCTCATAACAGTACCATAATTAGAGCAATGGTAAGCCCCTGCGTAAGGCTTCGCCTTTTTTCTATTGTCGGGAAAAATCTGCTCGTTAACCCAAAACTGACCACTTTCAGTATCAGGCTGTTCATGCATCGCCCAACCTAAATGCCCCAATTCATGCTCCAAGACGGTAATAGGAAACCTTTCAGACAAGACAACAAAACTATCATTCAAGTTCATCATCGTCATACCATGTATTCCTTGTTCAGTCACGAGAGGGTGATTCTCACCAAGAACAACGACATACTGTTGAATTGGACTACTTCTAAGATGGGCGATTTTGGAATGACCGACTTCTTCTTGTAAGGAGGAATGCAGAGAAGAAACAGACGAAACACTCTTTGGCATAGAGACAAATTGACTCTCTTTGAAAGAGCGAATAATAGGAATACAGGAGTTAATTAATATTGTGTTAGACATCGCCACAGCTTCATGCAGCTTTCCGACAATTTCACCTTTATAAACAACGGAATCATCAATAAAGAAGGTGAGCTCTGATTGAACAGGGTTACTAATATTACACTTAGGGAAGATAAATTCAGGTTTAACATTCCGCTGGCTTATCATGATCGCAAACACAACTAACACACAACCAGATACAAGAATCCTTTTACTTTTTATCATAAATCCCCTGCCCACAACCCAACCTTAAACAACCAAAGCGTGTACGAAAACACCATTTTGATAGTCGTAATAACGAATTATATAAGCGCCTCTAAATCAAAGTTAACACAAAGCTTTTAATGATTAACATCAAGCCTAATATCAACAAGAACACAACAGCACGATAGTTATTTTTATTGTCAGTCGCTTCAGTACTACTTCGACCACCTTGAGCGACAAGAGCACTCAAAACTAAAGTGGCAACAGCACTATAAGCATAGTAATCGCTTAACGAATATTGCTTGAAAAATGGAACTAACAACCAAAGTACGCTCAAAAAAAACAAGGTACTATTTAAATATAAAAATAAAAGAAACAGCCTTCGCGTAAACATTACTCCTCCTTAAGTTTTTTTCGCTGATAGTCAATAAAGAGTGTAAAAAGCACTAGGTACCCCGCTTGCAACGCAATAATACCGTTATTAACCCCCTCCCAAGGGTTGAAGTGAAGCTGTGTTATTGAATAATAAGCAAGGTCAAAAAGTAAGATAAACAGGTTATGACCAGCATGAACAACTATGACCACACTTATACGGCGATATCGCTCAAAGACCCAACATAAGAACACTCCTGACATAAATGCATATAGTGCCCACTCGTGTATTGAGGCAAATAGTAAACTTGAGAGTAATGCAGCCCCCGTCAATCCCAAAACTGACCTAAAAATAACGAACAATAAATAACGAAATAAGAGCTCCTCTATCACAGGAGAAATCACTACCCCATCTATCACGCTACTTAACACACTCAACCAATCAATGACACCATCATAGGCTACAAACAAAGGCGTGAAATTGTAGGCTTGGGCCTGCCAATAGCCTGGAGAAAACCAATCAAAAACAATATATTGAATATAATTTGATACAGAATTCAATGAGATCAAACCAAGCAATACCAATACGCCTTCACCCCATGTACATGTGTTTCTAGGCCTAGAGGTTGAGTACTGCTTCCAATGCTTATCTCGCTGAGCACCAATACACAACGCGAAAAAAGCGCTAACGGGTAACAAGTAGTAGGCGATAGCTGAGTAGAGCACTCGATCCAAACTCGGATTAAGTGCCCACTCTCGGGTAATGAGCAGGTAGTAATCAAGCAAGATATAACTTGGAAAAAAATAACCAATATAGACTACCACCACAGCAGAGATCATTAACCGCATCGTAAACTACTCCGAAACCTAACGGCCCCCGATACGATTATTGCCACCTTTATCGTGGCGGTCGTTCATGTCGCTGCGCGAACGAGAACGAGCCTGTGCAGCACGATCTCCCGAGCGATCTCTTCGCTGGCGATATTCTCTATAACGAGCTCTTGCAACTGGAGCATGCGCCCTATCTAGCGAATCACGGATCCAGCTTCCAAGACCACGACCTGGGTTTCCTCCAACAATTTGTTCTATCTCATGAGCAGTAGCCAATACTTTCATCATTAAACCCTCTCTTTAGTTACACCGAAAATTAATTCCAAGCGAGAGAGTTAAAAGCACGATAACTTCCGTCGGTTTAAAGCCATTGCGCCTGTGTCTAGCCTCCCCCGATTGGAATCTAAAACCTAGCGTGTTCATTCGGGATGAAGTATTTAATTATTGTTAATTAATTAAAAGAAACCGTCTGATTAACCATTGATTATTAGGGTTATTTTTCGAGACTAAAAGTAAAAATAACCCAAAAATCATGACTCATAATTACTGTTTAATAAGCTGAGTTTTTAAGGTAATTGTTCTAGCATGGAGCTCCCCTAATCACCATTATGAATAGGCTTTTTAAGAACCAAAAGAAGGATAATTATGTTATTTCGCCGACAAGTTCTTGAAGCAAAAAAACAAACGCTAACAGGTCGCGTCGTTTTAATTCAGCCACTGTCCTTATATGGTATCAGTGCGGCACTTTTCGCTCTCTTTGTTCTCATCTTGTTCTACCTCTCGCAATTTGAGTTCGCACGTAAAGAGACAGTGAAAGGATACCTAGCTCCACAAAAAGGCGTCATCACTTTATATTTTGCTCGTTCAGGGGTACTCAATCAGCTATGGGTAGAGGAAGGACTAGAAATCACAGAGGGTCAGCCGATTGCACGAATTCAAAATAGCCAAGGCTTAACCAATGGAAAAGAGCGGACCACAGCTCTCCTCCAAGAAATAGACACACAGTTGAAAATTTTGGAAAAAAAGCGAACTCTTTCTGACGCCCTGTTTAACAAGCAAACTCTCACTTTGCAGCACCAGTTAGAACGCCTGAATCAAAGTTTAAGCGCTATTAACAAAGCCAAACAAACCAACACCATACGCCTTGACCTACAAGCCCAACTCTATGAAAAACGACAAACCTTATCTCAAGATGGGTACATCTCAGCAACAGCCTTGATAGAAGCTAAAGAAGCGTTATTAGAATACCAAGAAGCGAATCTAACAATAGATAAAGAAGTGAGTTCGCTTCAGGTCGAGATAGCACAAATACAAACCCAGCAACAGCTGCTGCCTGAACAACACAACTTAAAACTACTTGAGATACAACAACAGATCTCTTTATTACAGGCCCAAAAAGTAGAAATAAACAGCGAATATGAATTTACACAGAAAGCGCCCAAGCAAGGCACTGTTACTGCGATTCAGGCTAAAGTAGGGAGCCAAGTATCCCCAAGTACACCGATTTTAAGTATCATCCCCACCAACTCGCCTCTTGAGTTAGAATTACTCCTACCTACCCGCTCTGCTGGTTTTGTTCAACAAGGTGATACCGTCAATATCCGCTTTGATGCTTTTCCTTATCAGAAATTCGGCTTAATGACTGGTGCTATCACGAGCATTGACAAAGCTTTGATCTTGCCAAGTGACAAAGCCCTCCCCATTCAGACAGAACAAGCCATGTATCGAGTAACGGCCTCTTTACCAAATCAATTTATGAACGCCTATGGTGAAGAATTCCCCTTGAAAACAGGCATGTTAGCTGAAGCTGATATTATTTTAGAAACGCGCACGCTCCTAGAATGGTTACTTGACCCAGTATACGCGATTCAAGGTAAGCTTTAATGAGCGAACCGTACTAAAAACCCAGCTTAAATGTAAGACAATGACTAAAATCGAACTAATCAGAAAAGAGGTTTTGGTTTCTAAGCCAAGTTGAGCGCATATGCTCTGCTGTAAATTGAGTTTGATGATCAAATGCCATCTTTAAGCCAGGGTGGCTCATTGCGAACGCGACGGCGTTCGGACTACAGCCTTCAATGTCAAAAACTTCATAAGCAAGCGATATGAGCACCTCTAATACCAATGAAGGCCCAGACAAGAAGAGCGTTACGTTATCACTTGATCGTAAATGGTCATACCGATAGTCCGAAAAACGAAGCCAATACTCCTCGCTCTCCATCATTCTATTGTTAACGTCACAGTCGCGCGAGTTGAAAATATCATCAAATATAATGCCGTTATCCTCCATATAACGGTAACGACTGATCATCATCATTAAAATGATTCGTATGAGCTTAGACCCTTTAGGCGCTATCAAGACATTATTGTTGAATTCACCCACACTGTTTTTCGCTTTCGTTAAAGCCAGCCCCTCTTCGTAAACAAGTGGTAAGATAAAAGGATGAAACAGTTTATCTTCGGTTATCTCAGCGATATCTTCATGTAAGCTTACTATTTGCTCTTTATCATCATCAAAAAACGTCGCTACGATATTCTCTACTAGCTGATGATCACCTTGACACCGTGCAAAACGAGTCAATTGCTGAGTTCGAAACACATTCATGACGAGCTCGGCTTTAAGTACATCGACCATGTTATTACTCACCCATTCAGGAAAGTGTCGATTTGTTTTAGGAAAACAGTGCTCAAAACTTGGGAGAGTGTCGAAATCAACGTACATCCCCCCTTGATGATAAAGAACTAACAATCGAACAATATCACTCGCTGCAGCTAAATTATTTCGCATGAGCACTTCATATAAATAGTAAGGTTCAAGGTCAAAACCGTTAAACATAAATAATGAGTCAATGGACGCAATATCTAGCATGGTAACCAGCTTAGTTAGCTGGTAGTAACGATGCCTAACACGATAGAGCTTATGTTCGAGCTCGGCTGCGATGTCGGCATCGTAGACTCGAGTATGATCAATCAGCCACTCATCAAGATGTTTTTCCTGGCTTTCAACAAACGCCTCAAACCAGTCACTTTGGTACTGTATAAAGGCCGCATCTTTATGGCTGCAATGGTGAATTCGACACAACACACTCTCGATCTCGGAAGCAAGTAAACAGCGGCTATCGTAGTAGATGAATGTGTCGTCTTGGCAAACTTCTTCCCAGACATCAAAATATTCAAGTTGGCGCTCGCCCAAACAACCAATCCAAACGAAAAATACTCTCTCTAACTTCACAAGATTTTCTGGCTTAAGCCAATTAATTCGTTTTAAGACATTTTGAGCAAGCTGATGTTCCTTATCAGCTAGAAGTAATTCATCTAATAACCGAATAAAAACAGATACAGATTCTCGGTTTACTTTTCCTTGAAGCGACAGTAGTTTCTTTACTAATCCACAGGCTTTTCTCTTATCAAACAGCGTGGACTCTGAACCGTTGATGAGCTCAAAAACAAGTTGGGAATTGTTATCTAACGCACTGCCAGCTGTCATATTCATCACCAATTGTCATGGAATTTTCGCGGAGTATCTCAACATCAAACACGGTGCGACGTGTCCCTTTATAGGATGGAGATAGGTAGATTTTTTTTATATCGTCTAGATACTGTTCACTCAACTCGCTCATTGGTTCTATATCAAAGGGGGCATACTCGAGGCGCAGTTGGTGTTGATAAAAGTCCCAGTTTCCTTGAGCTGAAAAAGAGAAGAGAGCAGGCTTGGCTTGATTGCCCAAGTAGTATTCAAACTTACCCTGAGATGAAAAACTCCCATCCTTATCTAACTTCAAATGTTCGTCTAAAATACGGTCGCCGATCAACGGGAAGGTAAATCGACATTGCCACCAACCCACTAAAGATCGCCGAGTGATAGGAACAACAGCGTCATCTGACATAGAAGCAGGAAAAGGCTTGGCAGCAATAGGCAAAGGAAATTGAGCGACAAGCAGTGATAACAAATACGTTTTCATAATGTGCTCCATAAGAAGAGAAGACCCTGTCGGAGAAGAATGTGAGGTAAATAAACGACATACCCCACAAACTCGACTTGCGATAACTATTAAAATTAACGCTTACGAGGAGCGACTATTGCACCCACCACTCCAGTCACTATTTTGTGAAGTGTTGCCTTTTTTCGTCGCTGCCTTATGCAATTTCTTCGGTTTAGAAGTACAACCATCGTACCCTTTTCCGCCTATAACCTTCTCAAGCATGCTCTCTGATAGTGACGGTACTTGTTGGCAAATAACTTTCTTCATTACTCATCCTTAATCCGAACGTAATCAATGATTTTCCCCTGACCTTTCTGAAAAAATAATGAGCTTTATGCTTACAGTGAGAGTCAGCGGCTTTTAGGGACATCCCAAGTCATATCAAGACTTATATTCCATCGTTATAGCAATTAATTTATGAGTTAATTTATTGATTATTCTCATTTATCACTAACTCCTCAGTCATTGGATATCCAAAAGCAACAGCTCAAAAAATTGCTTCAAATTAGAGCAATAATTAATTGTAATTTCTCCTTTAATAACATGTCATTAGCCGTAAATGCTCATAAGGTAGGAGAAAGTAAATTAAACAACACTGATACCGATGTAAGACGTGGAAGAATACACAAAGGAAAGTAATGAGCACCATTCAATGCCAAAGTAAACAGAACACGTTCACCAAGGACCATAACCCTCTCCAACGATTACATTACGCCTATATAAAACGCGTTCCTTTGGTGATGCAATCCGAAGTATCTGAGTGCGCATTGGCGTGCCTCGCCATGATTTCCGGGTACTACGGGTGCCCAATCAATGTCGCATCACTTAGACAAATGGTAGCCATTGGTACGCAGGGTATGAATCTAAAGCAGATCATGGAAGTCGCAAGTCAAATAAAGTTCACTTCACGCGCAGTGCAGTGTGAAGTCGAAGAACTAGAACAGCTTACCTTGCCATGTATTATTCATTGGGACTTAAACCATTTTGTCGTGCTAACTAAAGTGTGTAATGGAAAGGTTGATATCAATGACCCAGCACAGGGGAAACGCCAGTTATCTACGATTGAATTTGCTCGCAGCTTTACTGGTATCGCACTGGAGCTATACCCTAGTACTACCTTTAAAAAACAAAATAAACGCGCATCCATGCGAATTAACCAACTGTGGGAGAAAGTTCATGGACTAAAACGTACCCTCGCTACGCTATTAATGTTATCGATGGTCATTCAATCCGCCGCATTAATTGTTCCATATTACATGCAGTGGGTAGTTGATAACGTCTTGCTTAGTCATGACACACCTTTGCTGATGGTCCTCGCTTTAGGTTTTGCTCTACTGACCTTGATAAAGACCGGTGTGACTGCTTTTCGTAGCTGGCTAGTGGTGAGGTTTAGTAGCGCGCTCAATATCCAAATGGGCGCTAACTTATTTCATCATTTGATAAGGTTACCTAATGCTTATTTTGAAAAGCGTCATGTAGGCGATATTGTCTCTCGATTTGGCTCTATCAACGCCATCCGTGAATTACTTACTACAGGCATTGTTGAAGCATTAATCGACGGGTTAATGGCATCCGTTGTATTAATGATGATGTTTCTTTATAGCCCACTTCTGACTGGTATCGTGCTTGCCGTAGTTGGGCTTTCTTTTCTCCTTCAATGGCTGTTCTATTTTCCTAACCGCCGCATTACTGAAGAATCGATAGTGGCAGAAGCCAAAGAAGATTCCCATTTTTTAGAAAGTGTTCGAGCAATACAAACCATTAAACTCTTTAGCCACGAAACGTACCGGCAAAACAGTTGGCTAAACCGCTATGCCGAAGTGATCAATACCGATATTCAATTAGGAAAACTGGAGATCGCAGAAGCAACACTCAACGACCTTATTTTTGGGTTGGAGATGGTTATTGTCGTTTATTTAGGTGCTTTGATTGTGATCGAAGGGGAGCTAACCGTGGGAATGCTACTGGCGTTTATTGCGTATAAAAACCAATTCACGGTGAGCACTCTTGCCTTTATCGACAAAATGCTTTCCTTTAAACTCCTCTCCTTGCACTTAGAGCGGCTCTCCGACATCACTTTACATCCCCAAGAAGATTCACAAGGCCAAGCCTTGCTTCCACTGCCAGTGAAAGGCCATATAAAAGTAGATAACGTAAGCTTTCGTTATTTTGACCAAGCGCCTTGGGTGCTAAACCAACTCAGTTTTGAAATAGCGCCCGGAGAAAGTATCGCTATCACAGGCGAATCGGGATGCGGCAAGACAACCCTACTTAAGCTCCTTCTAGGGTTACTCTCACCGACGGCTGGAACCATTTACCTAGATGGCATCGATATCCAAAAGCTAGATAAAACAACCTATCGTTCGCACTTAGGAAGTGTGATGCAAAATGACACTTTACTTTCAGGAACACTGGGCGAAAATATCACCATGTTTGATAGCCCATATGATGAGGAAAGATTAAAAGAGAGTTGTCGCCACGCTAACATTTTAGCCGAAATTCAACGATTACCATTAGGCTTTTATTCTTTGGTTGGAGACATGGGAAATAGCTTTTCCGGCGGTCAGTTGCAACGTATTTTCCTCGCGCGAGCGCTTTATAAGCAGCCTAAAGTTCTCTGTTTGGATGAATCTACGAGCCACCTTGATGCTAATAATGAAGCCATTATTAACCAACACGTGCAACAGCTAAATATCACTCGCATCATCATTGCACACCGAGCAGAAACCATAGCTTCAGCCACCACGCGCACCATTCATTTGGATAAACCACAATAGGGTGGGTTGAAGTTGACGAATTTCATTCTTTACCATTGTATGAATTAATACTTTTTGAACCTTCATACGTTGAAAAGTCATTTAAAATCAAACATAAAT
>NZ_MCYD01001042.1:0-381 GCF_002876325.1 Vibrio sp. 10N.261.52.A1 | reverse complement strand
GGTATAGTCTAATCTAATCACAGCATTCGGCGAAAGTTTTTAACACTGGGTGCATGGACCTTAAAGATTCTGTACGGATAACTGAGGGAATAAGTGAACCTTTGCCCAGACAGTAACTTCAGGTCGAACATCCATTGTAAAAACAACTGCGTTAGGCACTACGTCAATATACTCATAAAGTTCATTTTCAATTTGCGTTGCTGTTATCGATGCCTCCAAAGAATATGCATTTTTTTGAAGAGGCAACTTTAGACAATACTCAACAACATGCTTACTCCCTTGGGACAACTCTATCAAAGCCTTATCAGCAAGCATAAAAGAGCCACTAACAATATTAATCTTTTTATCATCAGATAATTTAAAGTTGACGCTAACCTTGCC
>NZ_MCYD01001041.1:0-6096 GCF_002876325.1 Vibrio sp. 10N.261.52.A1 | reverse complement strand
TTACGGGGTCACTTCAGACAACACCTTTGTCTTGGGCTTTTTATCATCATCTAAAATTGCATTAGTACTTAAACAACACTTTCACGTCACCCGTCAATGCCGACTCATCAACGTAACCAATGGCGTTAGTTTTTGACGCTACCGTTGTGATGGCCTCACTATAGTCTGCAACTTGAATAGGCGCTTCAGCTTTACCTGTAAACACTAGCCTTGACCAAGCAGATTGTAGCTGAGATTCACTGCGCCCCGTTGCGACTTCATGGAAGGCAAGTCGCCCTTCTGAACCATCAACTAACTCTATAATTTGCGCCTTAGTCCCGTTAGCTAGCTTGCTTTTTTTACCCATAAAGAGCTTTTTGACATCCGACTTCGACAATGAATCCACACCGGCATTGTTACCAATAACAACCATGCCTGCAGATACATTAAATGAAAGGACGGCTAATGTTATCGCTGATAATAAAGTTTTCATGTTGCCTCCTTAAAATACGAAATCTAGACGAGCTGAATAGACAATTGAGCTGTCTTCAAGGTAATTCCCTGTCGCCATAAATGGGTTGGCTGCAGACGTCTCGACATTGGTTTGGAAGCCACCGCTTGTATCGCGGTAATCCACGTAAGTCACGTCAGCCTTTAACGACATATTCTTAGCAAAGTCCCATCGGTTACCGATAGAGTAAGAGATACGCTCGTAATTCATCGTCTCTTTAACTGCTGTAATCATCATGTTTTCACGTTCATCGTTATCTGTGGTTTCAACCCAACTTACAGAAAGGTAAGGCGTAAATTCATTAATTCGGTAGCCGACCAAGCCTGAAACTGATTGATAGTCGTAGAATTGACCTTCAATTTGAACGTCAGCGGCTTCTACGTTAACCAGTAGATCGCCGTTATCATATTGCGCCCCCAAAGAGATAAACTGACCATCTTGGCTATCAAGTAAAGGAGCTAACTGGCGGCAGTACGGGTCCGTTGATGTATTGAAATCACAAGATGGGTTTGTTTCAGCAACCAAGTAAGAACCACGGAAAGTAAAATCATCAACGTTCCAGTTCGCGCTCAAACCATACAGTTGATCTAACTTAACCTCACCTACGATTGAATCTTCCTCATCGATAGTGCCAATACCAACCAGTGGCTGTAGCAATAGGCTTGAGTCTTCAAGCTCTATCGGAATCAGCAAGTCTGCGCCGGTATAACCTTTCAAAACAATGTTTTCATAAAGCTCTTGAGACGGCCTGATCATTGGGTACGCATAGCCTAGATCGGTGTAGTCTGAATAGAAAAATAGAGGAAGACGAAGCTTACCTGCACGAGCAGTAAACGAGTCGAAATCATAAGACGCGTAAGCCATCTCAAATTTTGGATCATAGTCATAGCGGCTATTAGCAACCACCTGTGTTACGAATTTAGCACGCTCGTTGACTTGAAAGTCAAACTGCACCCCCGCTAGCGTCTCTTGTTCCCAGTCGAGTTTTTCGTCAGTGTAACCCGCATAACCTATGGCGTTATCTGACTTACCAATACCTACAGAACCGAATCCGCTAATACGAATATTGTCCATGCTTGTAGCATTAGCGCCAAACGCCATGCCTACGAGTGCAGCAACCACTGTCTTTCTCATAACTAACTCCATTGTTATGTTATTTTCTTGTTTTTATATGAATCACCCGAATTTCGGGTGTAGACCTCCCTCCTTTATGTTTCACGAACAAGGATAGAGAGGACAATTAGGGGCTTTTAACTCACTTTAAAGTGGCCAGTTAATGTTGATATGTTTCGAGTGACCTCTTGAATATCATGGGCGACAGCATCAACTTGTTTTACACTGTTGCTAGTGCCTTCTGCCATTTTGCGAATTTCTTCTACAAAGGTTTCTATTCGGGTTGAGGTCTGCTCTTGCTGCTCTGTCGCAGCGGCAATACTTTCGTTTCGTTGGCTGATTTCGGTGACATCTGATGTAATTCTTTGTAGCGAACCTTCAGCCACTAAGAACTTCTCTACACAGTCTTCTGCTTTAACAACGCTTTCAGAGATAATGGTCGAGGCCGTTTGTGCTTGTTCTTGCAGTTGTAAAAGCACCGACTGAATTTCTTGGGTTGATGTTTGTGTCCGTGACGCTAACGTTCGAACCTCGTCAGCAACCACAGCAAAACCTCGACCTTGTTCTCCAGCACGGGCCGCTTCAATGGCCGCGTTGAGCGCTAACAGGTTGGTTTGTTCTGCAATCGCACTGATCGATTCTAAAATTGAACCTGCACTCTGTGTGTTGTCGTTCAGCTGTTTGACAACTTGCGATGCATTGCTGACAGCGTTCGTTAGCTCTTTTACCGCAACGATGGTGCTCTCAACTTGCTGCTCCCCTAAGCTTGCTTGTTCACTAGCACTAGAAGCAGAAGATGATGCATCATTTGCATTGGTTGCAATATCTCGAGCAGCAAGGAATAGCTGATTCAATGAGCTAGAAACTTCTTCAATTGAAAGGTGTTGCTTAGTAGAAAGCTCGTTTGTAACTTGGCTCGACTTAACAAGAGAGCCAGAGATCGAATCCAGTTGAGTCACGTTGTCTATGGTATGGGTAACGTTCTGTTGCAGATGAGACACGAAGCTATTAAATGACTCTACTAATGGTTTAAGTTCATCATTTTTCTCGTGTTGAAGGCGTACTGTTAGGTCTCCGTCTCCCTCAGCGATATCGTGCATCTTATCGCTGATGTTTGCCAGATCCGCTCGAATTCCTCTTACGACTAACCACCCGAAGATACACATAGCAAGCATTGCCACAGCACCAGAAACACTCATGATTTGGTTAGCCTGTTTATTATTGGCTTCTAGATCTTCAACTGCATTCTCGAACTCAGTTTGTCGGTCTGCGCTGAACTCACGCATGCCAAGGGTTAAGGCATCTAAAATCGCGGTACTTTCTTTTGCCAAACGACCGGCTTCGCTCAGACTGATCTCCTCATCGATCATTCCTTGGGCAATTTGGTAAGCAAGTTCAAAATATTGATTGGTCTTATTTTGCAGAAGTGTCGATTCACCCTGCAGAGAAGGATCCAGCGTGATTTGAATATTGAAGTTACTTTGAATCGCAGCAAGAGTTTGCTTGTTCATTTCCAAAATCTCTTCATCACCAAGCGTTACAGCTAAGTTAAAGCGCTCCGCCAATTGCGAGATCAGCACACTGTTTAACGACGCCGCGTTCATCACGGGATAAGTAACTTGGTCAATTCGATTAACCTGCTTGGTATTGCTAGTAAGTGTATTCCCACCGACAAATAGAATACTAATAAACCCTACTAACGAAACCAAACATAACGCCAAAATTCGATTCTTAATCGATAGTGTAAACATAAGCTTCCTTGCTAAACAGTATGACAAACCGCAATAGTATTTTTTGGCACAATAACAGATCTGACCAGTTATTCAATCGGTCAATACAAAAATAGTGATAAATATGTAAATATTGTTTATAAAATGTATCGACCGAGAAAATCACCATATAAATCATAAGTTTTAATTTTCAACTTCATCAAATACAGCTTAATTCCAAGCTCGTCATCCTGTTTAAAACTTAATGTTTATTCGACTTCATACTCAACCAACATATTTAAACGCACGTATTCCATAGGCTTAATGTCGAGTTGAAATATATAAAAACACGATGATTCAAACGCGTTACCAATAATTAAATTTCCTACATGCCCTACACTTTAATAACTGTGTCAACATCGTCAGGTTTGTGTACGAAGGCGACAGGCTCAAGAACTTACTCTTTTTAATTCAGTCAACCTTAGAGCGACTAAATTAAACCTCTAATTGGAGAGCGCATGCGTATAGCAACTTTATCTTTAAGCTTGGTTTCAGCGGTGGGTTTTGCTGCTGAGCCCAGCCCTTTTCCGGTAATGCCAGATGCTGAAGGTGACAAATTCATGGTTAGTGCGACAAACCCCTATGTCAGCAGCACTGGCTATTCGATACTGAAACAAGGCGGCAATGCCATCGATGCCATGGTGGCAATGCAAATGACCATGTCGGTGGTCGAGCCCGACATGACCGGGATCGGCGGTGGAACGTTTGCTTTGTTTTATCAGCATGATAAAGAGCAGTTTCTCGCTCTTGATGGACGAGACGAGGCTCCTTCAAGCGCTACACCCGACATGTTCATGGAAAACGGCAAGCCACTGAGTCGAAATGAAATTTTAGGTCCGCGTTCGGTCGCAGTACCTGGCACTCTTCGTCTACTTTATAGTGCCCACCAAGAGTATGGGAAACTACCTTGGTTAGAGTTAGTTCAACCGGCCATCGACCTGGCTAGCAAAGGGTATGCGATGAATAGCTACACGTACGACATTGTGGTCCGTGAACAAAGCCGTTTAATTGAAGATCCAGAAATCAAAGCGCTCTATTGGGATAACGACGAAATCAAACCGACAGGCACCTTGATGACCAATCCAAAGCTTGCCGACACGTTGACCAATATTGCTCAACAAGGTGACAAATACCTTTATGGTGGAGAGTTTGGTAAGAACATTGTAGAAACGGTCAACAGTCGCATCGATTCAGGCCACGCAAAGTTATCCATTGAAGACTTTGAACAATACAAAATTAAACAGCGTGACGTGATTGAAACCGATTATCGTGGCAATAAAATTGTATCCTTTGGTTATCCGGCCTCTGGTGGCGTGATGGTAGCGCAAAGCCTAGAAATGCTAGAAGCTTATGATTTGGCAGACATGTCCAAAACCGATGCCGAACCATGGCGCTTGATGACAGAAGCTATGAGAATCGCAAGAGCCGACCGTATTGCGTATGCAGGTGACCCTGATTATGTGGAAACGCCGGTAAGTGCACTGCTTGATAAGTCTTATATTGATAAGCGACGCCAACTGATCCCAGAAAATGGCATCGCTCAATCAAATCCGAAAGCAGGCAAGGTTTCAGATACCGATTACGCACAACATCAAGGCTTTGAGAGCAAGGATACTGGGCATATCTCCATCATCGATAAAGAAGGCAATGCGATAGCAATGACAAGCACCATCGGTACAGGAATGGGCTCTGGCGTGATGGTAGACGGTGTGATCTTGAATGCACAAATGGCGAATTTTTCTACCAAACCAACCATCAATGGCAAACCAAGCCAAAATGCAATTGAAGCAGGCAAGCGTCCTCGTTCAGCAATCACGCCATTAATGGTGATGGATAAACAAGATGACCTGCGTTTAGTTGTTGGATCTCCGGGTAGCTCACAAATTCCTGGGTACGTGTTAAAAACCGTGGTTGGTGTTGTGGATTGGGATCTATCAGCGCAAGAAGCGATTGACCTGCCAAACATTCAATACGGAACTAAGATAGATCGCACCAAGCCCTATGATCCAACAGGCCTTTTGGTGGAGAAAAAAACCTACGCCGAAATGTTGGTTCCAGAATTCATGCAACTTGGTTACCCAGTGCATGTCATACCTGTCGTCAGTGGCTTAAACGCCATTGAAATCAAAGATGGAAAACTTTACGGCGCAACAGACAGACGTCGCGCATCCAGTTCGATGGGTGAATAGATGCTTTATGAATGAATAGATGCTTTACGGGTGAGTCGCTCGGCTCACCCACTATAACGCCTCTGATTTATCTCTTGTTCCAACCACACATTTTAGAATCACTTCCAAATGCAAAAAAGCCAGTCGAACGTTTCGACTGGCTTTTCAATAACTCACTCTAGTTTATCGATTAACGCAATTACTATGAACTTGGCGCTACTCGCTTCTCTTTCAACTGCTCAATCACATAGTCAGGTGCGACTTTACTAAGCTCAGTCAAACATTCATCCGTTTTTTCATTGCCGTAACGCACGTAAATATCACATACAGCATAGAGTTGCTCTGGAGCGCCAGAAATCAAATACGCCTTTTCAAATGATTTTGTCGACTTATCGATATCGAGATCTTCTTGCAATACACCGTTGAGATACCAGTAATAGCTGTTGTCTTTCGCTAGCTCAGCAGCCACTTCAATCTCTTTTGCTGCGGCGCCCTTCTCTTCTAGTCGAACTAAGGTCAACGATTTTGAATAATGCAAAGCCGCATTGTCCGGGAC
>NZ_MCYD01001040.1:0-12004 GCF_002876325.1 Vibrio sp. 10N.261.52.A1 | reverse complement strand
CTTAGATTGTCTAAGTTTTACTGATTTTTGTATACTTAGCAATCCTAAGTTTTTATTGCGTGCAAGAGTCACATGAAGAAAGTAACCAGAATTAACCCTGATATGTTTAACCTATTGATTGAAAAAGGGATGGATGATTTCTCTGTTATAGAAGTTAGGGATGCTTTGTTAAATAGTACTTCAACCTTTACGAGCAGTGACGAAGCTCGAAAGTATGTGTATAAGCAACTTCTATCGCTTGAGGAGAAAGGCTGGCTTTCTGTCATTGGGACTCGCAGAGGCAAGCGTTACCATCAAACTAATGAATTTAAAGCGCTTACAATTGAGCCTCGAGCAGCTAGAAATAAGAAAGCTAAAGTTGATTCAATAACTGTTCAAACTCCGGAGTTCTCTCTAAATGCACTAGAACAAGAGAAAAAACAACATGAAGGTGAGTTAGCGATTACTCTGGGCGAGATTGAGGAATACCAATCTTTGTTAACGCGTTTTCCAAACAACAAGCATGATATGGAACCGTTATTCAATGCAGCGAGAGAGCGATCAGCTAAGCTATTGGGCAAAATCAATGCACTAACCAACTGGATGCAAGTAGCCCAAAGCAAGGCTTCCCAATGTTAAGAACATGGCAAGCTGAGTGCGTAGAGCTGGCTATCAATAAGTTTTCATCAAATCGACGCCCACATTTTTTCTGTCAAGCCACTCCTGGTGCTGGTAAAACCGTTATGGCAGCAGAGGTTGCTAAGCGTCTTTTTCAAGAAGGTATGATTGACTTAGTTCTCTGTTTCTCACCATCACTTTCGGTCGCTGAAGGGATGAAAAAGACCTTTTCATGGAAACTGGAATGTTCCTTTAATGGAGGCTTGGGCTCTTTAGGTGGGTCTTATACCTATCAATCCATCCGTTTTTTAGATGAAAACTTCTGGAACACCGTCAGTAAATATCGGGTACTAGTCGTATTTGATGAGATCCACCATTGCTCGTTTGATGATGAGAGGAGGTCAAATTCATGGGGGTTAGAAATTGTCAGTAAGATCCAAGGTTTTGCCCGTTACACATTAGCGCTGTCGGGTACTCCTTGGCGTTCTGATCGGTTACCGATAGTGATGGCCGAGTATTCCGACCCTGATGGTATGCTCATTTGTGATTATCAATATGGCTTGCAACAGGCCGTTGTTGATAAGGTATGCCGCCAACCTAAAATTGCCCTGATAGACAATGAGCATTTGAGTATCCAGAAAGGCAATAGTAATCAGCACTTTTCCTCCATTCTGGACTGCCTTAAACAATCTGATGTCTCTTATCACAGTGTCATTCACAATGAAGATGCTATGAACTACATATTGAATAGTGGTTGCCAAAAACTAGCCCAAACAAGACAAGAGTCCCCAAATGCAGGTGGTTTAGTTGTCGCTGCTTCTATCAAGCACGCTAAACATATTCAAAAGCGACTGATTGAGCACTTTAATCAATCAGCATGCATCGTGACTTATCATCAGGATAATCCGTTGAATGAAATTGAGTCTTTTCGTCATTCGAATGTTCAGTGGATAGTCAGTGTTGGAATGATCAGTGAAGGCACGGATATCCCTCGGCTGCAGGTTTGTTGTCATATGAGTTCGGTTAAAACAGAGCTTTACTTTAGACAAGTCCTCGGAAGGATATTGAGAGTTGATGACTCACCCAACCAAGAAGCGTGGTTGTATACCTTTGCCGAAGAAAGTTTGATTGGGTTTGCTGAAAGAATTGAGCAGGATATTCCAGAGTCGTGTCTATTTATTAAATCGAATGAACAGACTGATGAATCAGATAAGGTGCAGAGTTTTACTCCTACAGACTTGTCGAACGATAAGATTATGGTATCTGGGAAGTCCTCAACTCAATTACATTGGTCAAAAATCGATGGGGTTCAAAACGCTTTTCACTCTGATTTCGAAGGTTATGATGAGTTGCGTTTAGGTTATTTTAAACAAAGAGTTATCGCAACATTCACTTAATCGCACAATGAATAATACGCACTCGGATTTATATTGACTTTACGATATACTGATTAGCTATTGAGTCTATCTACAAGTAATCTAAATGGTCAGCAGCATTAATAAAGCTAAGTTATCTGGAATCAACATTATTACCCAATTCATACTTCCTACGATTAAATACGCTGGATGGTTAGTAACTAAAGTTAAAGAGTTATTAGGTATTTGGGTTCACCTTAAAGCTCGATTTAACGCCTCTCAGGCTAACCAATTTAAGCTCACGTACGCTATTGTTGAACAGGCTGTTTAAGGGAATAGAACATGCCAAGTATTGCAAAGAAATATGAGCAGCTTGTCTTAGATGACGATTACTTAACCGACAGTTTGTTGATGACGCTTGCATGGAAAAAAAGTCATCAATATATCCGTACTGCTAATTGGTATGCTGACAATTTTGAATTGGACTTGTCAGCATTATCGTTGTTGGAAAGTGCACAGCAGTGGTGCAATGATTTACAGCAAGATGATTTGGCTTTTAAGCCTTTAGAGCTTGTCCCTGCACCTAAGCAACATAACTGGGAGTTCAAAAAGGCAGGTTTTGGTTCTGAGGAATGCTTAACATGGCAGCCGATAAATGAAGCGTTGGATGGATACAACCAGAACTCTGACGAAATTAAAAAGATCACTGAAAAACCGGCTGATATAGCATTTTCATTAAGACCACTTGCACATATGCCTATTCGTGAACAAAGCATGATGACTTTGTTGATGATGTGTATCGCTAATCAGGTGGAATCACGCCAAGGTGATCCTAGTACAGAGCTCGAGTTAGTACATGAAAAAAAGGTGGTTAGCTACGGTAACCGCCTCTATTGCCGTTATGACGAGCAGGGCAATGCGGAGCACAGCTATGGTGGCACTACTACTTACAGTAAATTTTTTGTTGATAACCGGAAGTTTTTAGAACGCCCTTTCTATTTTGCTAAGAAAGCGAGAACTGAACTTGATGAGAACCATGAAGTATTCATTTTAGATGTGGATCTTGCCAAGTTTTTTGACTTAGTCAACCGCAAAAAGTTGTGTGAGCTCATAAGAACTGTCGCAACCGTCGAAGCTAAAAAAAAAGAGGAAGTTAAACATCTTAATAAACTACTGGCAGCCTTTGAAACTTGGGAGTGGAGTGAACAGGCTGCTCTGGAATTCAATAAGGTTTGTAAAAATGAAGAGGTGATGTCTGCACCGAAAGGTATTCCACAGGGTTTAGTAGCAGGCGGCTTTTTAGCTAACGTATACATGCTTGGGTTTGACGAAAACTTTAGAGATTTAATTGGAAGTGTATTGAAAACTGCAACCAATATCGCTGATATTGAAGTTACTTTAGTTGACTACTGCCGATATGTTGATGACATGCGCTTGGTTGTATCTGCGACTTCTAAAACTACTGACACCCCGATTTCTAAACTTGATGTTGAGAAGTTAGTCATCGCAGCCATCAAAGATGTCATCAAAAAATCTAATCTTGATGATCTTAAGTTAAATGATGGTAAAACTAAAATACAGCGCTATCAGCCACGTGTAGCTGGGATATCTAAAGAGCTTACGCATATTCAGCAAAAACTTAGCGGGCCAATTGCATTTGATGAGTCCCAAGAAACTCTAGGTCAGCTAGAGTCCTTACTATCTATCGTCGCTAGTGACCAAGTACCGGAACAAGATGATAATTGTGTCCCTAATCGGCTTGCTCAAATAAATAAAAGTGAACTTGATGTTCGTGATGATACCATCAAGCGTTTTGCCGCCAATAAAATGTCCAAGCTACTAAAAGGCATTCGTAATTTTAGCGCCCATGAAGTTGATGCTAATGGAAACGCTATTGCAGGTGATTGGGACTATTTACAAGAGCGATTAGCGAGACGCTTAAGAGCTGCATGGTCATATGATCCTTCACTCGTGTTACTACTTAAAAAAGGTCTAGAACTTTATCCATGTAGTCGTTTGTTGGAGCCTGTCTTACAGCAGTTAAACAAGAAGTTAATTGACCCTGAGACTAAAATTCAATCGATTGCACGATACTGCCTATCAGAAGTATTCCGCCATAGTGCAACAGTTATTGACCGTCTAGATCCTAAATATATCCCACTTCATGCTAAATATGATGAATATTTCGAACATCTTCAACATCAAGCAATGTTGGTAAGCCATGATGCTGGTGATAGTGGAGGCAAGTTTGATCTATTGTTGGAGCAAGCGCAGTTTTTACTGCTTTGTAGGCGAGATTCGAACCTAGAAGAAAGTTCGAGTAATGCTGACCACGATATGATTATTAAGCTTATCAAAGGGTTTAGGGAGGTTTCAGTTGATAGTGCGATGAATGCATCTAGAGTTGCTGCAAATGTGTTACTTGCAGCACAACTTAGCGATGACAGCAAATCTTTAAATCGTTCGATTTCATGCTTTTTGGCAAAGTTAACACCAGATGATTGTTTAGCAATCTTAACCAAGGTTGCTTCGCAAAATCTAAATCTATTCATAGCTCTAATAAGGCACGCACGCTCTCTAGGTGTTGAATGGGCTAAAAAAAGGAGTATTAAAGAACTTGCCAAGCAATATGCGATTGATCGTAAAGCTTCAAGCGGGGCGCTGGATAAAATCAGCGGAGATAAGTCACTACTGAGTATTATTCTAAGAGGCGATAATCCTTTCGCAAATGAAGTGATGTTGCTCAAACTGATGCAGGCGTTACTTGAAGAGCCTAAGCAATTACTTGAAGCTAATACAAATCAATTGATTGACGTCATACAAACTAAAGTCGAACTCGAAGGTGTAACCTATCATGGTACACCACAGCTAGACCTGTTTCATGCCAACTTGAAAGTCAATCTAGTACTGACCGAATCTCAATCACAACTAAGTCCGCACCTAACTGATGTGTCCTCTGAAATTAGTGCGATCCAAAAAATCGCAATTTGCGCACGCTCTGCACTAGTTGGAAATGTCGATTGGTCTGGGTTTGGCTCATCTATAACAGCAAAACTTGGTTATAGAGGAATTAAAACAAGTCCAGATAAAAGAACATTGGGAATGATGAATACCCCACAAGCTATAGCCGGTGAATCTGCACAAGTTTCTCATTGGTTGACCACATTGATATCTAAGCTTCTCATTTGGCCAGGAATCAATGTTAACGACCAAGGTTATACATGGCCTAACCGGTGGACCATCACCTCTTTTAAAAATCTAATTGTTCAACGTTTAAGTACTTTAGAAAAAATGTAC
Organism: Vibrio sp. 10N.261.52.A1; assembly: GCF_002876325.1. Lineage (NCBI taxonomy): Bacteria > Pseudomonadati > Pseudomonadota > Gammaproteobacteria > Vibrionales > Vibrionaceae > Vibrio > Vibrio sp. 10N.261.52.A1. The sequence goes on along the minus strand of NZ_MCYD01001040.1, from coordinate 6,755 downwards.
TGTAGACACTCAACTATGCCTAGTTTGATTGAATCAGTAATGCTTGATTGGACGGAGGATAAGCGTGAATTAACGGTTGCAATGGTTCAGTCTAAGTTGCCTCGTATTCGAGATTTTGAGGATTACGGTTGGATGTTAGATGATAAGAAGTTTCGGTCGATTCATCGGAGGCATGTTGCCGATGTGGCTGCATTAGTTTGTAAGCATATTGATGCCCAGCGTGTGACTGATGAAGAACGTAATGAGCGAGGTCAAAAAATTGATTTAATCGTATGGCCTGAACTATCAGTCCATCGAGATGATATGGATATTCTGATTGATCTATCGCGCAAGAGTCATGCAATCATCTATGCAGGGTTAGTTTTTATTGAGCAGGAAGGTGTTCAAGGGCCAAATAACTGTGCTGTCTGGATCGTACCACCAAAGGCAAATACTAATCAAAAGGAGCTTATCCGGTTCCAAGGCAAGCAAAATATGATGTATGCGGAAAAAGGCCATATCCAGTCATGGCGACCGTATCAATTGATGCTTGAATTAAAACATCCTAGGTTTCCTAACGATACAGGCTTTATTCTAACAGGCTCAATCTGTTATGACGCCACAGATATATCTTTAAGTGCTGACTTACGAGATAAGTCTAATGCTTATGTTGTATGTGCACTAAATAGAGATGTAAATACGTTTGATACTATGATTGACGCACTTCACTACCATATGTTCCAGCCAGTGGTGTTAGTTAACTCAGGTGAGTACGGAGGTTCTTGCGCAAAAGCCCCATACAGTGAACCGTATCACCGCCTAATTGCCCATAGCCATGGTAATAATCAAGTATCCATTAACACCTTCGAAATGAATATGTATGATTTTAGGCGTGACGACGTAGGTAAAGGAATGAAATCTGATAAAACTGTTAAAACACAGCCTGCTGGTGTAATGATGCAAAAGGACAAAAAATGACATGCTTTGAAACTGGTTGGGCTGCTTTGCTTGATGTTAGTTTATGGGTAAGTTGGGCTAATATCATCGCTTGTATAGTCGCAATTGTTGCAGCCGTTTTTGCTTATCGGCAATGGACTAGTTCAAAAGAGGAAGCGAGAAGAGCCACTGCGTATTCTGCTTATTCAAAGTTTTTGGAGTTGTGTCAACAATCGCCGGATTTTGCATACGCCAAGGAAAATAAGATAAAAGCGAACCAAAAAGATTATATCCAATACCGCTGGTTTGTAGCGCAGATGTTGTTTGCGTTTGAACAGATATTGGATGTACTTCCAAACGATGAAGAATGGAAGGTTGCTATTAGCAATCAACTCAAAAAGCATGTCTGGCATCTAAAAGGTTCAGGCTCTGTTGAGAGAAAAGAGTGGTGTAAGCCTTTGCAAGCGTTAATTGAAGGCTTAATAGATTAGAGGAAAAATATCTATTGTAGTTGAATACTAGACCTAGTTTTAGCCACAATTTGTTGTCACTGAATTTGATTTAATGAAAATAGCAGTAATACTAAAACTTAGATTTTCTAAGTTTTAGTGGTGGCATGTGAAAACGGACATTCAACTTTACCCTGACGAATCGCTCGAAAGCTTCTTGTTACGTTTATCGCAAGAACAAGGCTACGAGCGATTTTCTCATTTCGCCGAAGACATCTGGTTCGACACCATGGATCAGCATGAAGCGATTGCTGGTGCCTTTCCCTTAGAACTCAACCGAGTCAATATCTACCACGCTCAAACCACAAGCCAAATGCGAGTGCGGGTTCTTATCCATCTGGAGAAGCAATTAAAGTTCAACAACTTCGGTGTATTGCGCCTAGCGCTATCACATTCTAAAGCTCAATTCTCTCCGCAATACAAAGCTGTTCATAGGTTTGGTGTTGACTACCCTTATGCTTTTCTTCGCAAACGCTTCACGCCTATTTGCCCTCTGTGTATTGACGAAGCACCCTACATTCGCCAGCAGTGGCAACTTATCTCTCACCAAGCTTGTGAACATCATGGCTGTAAACTGGTTCATCACTGTCCTGAGTGTAAGTCGAGACTTGAATATCAAAGTACCGAGAGTATTAGCCAATGTGAATGTGGTTTTGAGCTCCGAAACTCGCCTGTAGAGGATGCGCCAGAGGCTGAGGTGTTGGTCGCTCGATGGTTGTCAAGAAATGATTCAAAACCCTTGGGATTGTTAACGGGGGAAATGACGTTATCCGAGCGATATGGCTTTTTACTTTGGTATGTAAATCGTTATGGTGATATCGATGACCTCAGTTTTGAGTCATTCGTTGAATACTGTAGCGCTTGGCCAACGGCGGTATGGCAAGACCTCGATACCTTGAAAGAGAGGGCAGAACTTGTTCGAGTAAAAGATTGGAAGAAGGTGTTTTTCAATGAAGCCTTTGGCGATCTGTTTAAAGATTGTCGTCAGTTACCCAGTCGGCAGTTGAGTCACAATATCGTGCTTGCACAGGCGTTAGCTTACTTTACAAAGCTAATGGCAACAGTGCCCTCAAGCGCCAAAGGAAATATCGGTGATGTACTGCTCAGCCCCTTAGAAGCTTCTACATTGCTTTCTTGTACAACAGACGAGGTATATCGGCTGTATGAGTTTGGTGAGATCAAAGCCGCTATTAGGCCGCGAATGCATACAAAGATAGCGAGTCATGAATCAGCGTTTACTCTGAGAAGTGTCATCGAAACAAAGCTGACTCGAATGAGCTCTGAAAGTGATGGTTTAAGTGTATATCTGCCTGAGTGGTAATTATGACGAAATTAAGTGACTTATTAGCAATTGAAGACGAAGCAGTAAAGCAGGTTACGCTAAAGAAGATGTTCATGCCTTATACAGAAGATGTCTGTGTTGAAGGGTGTGAAAAAGAGGCGTTAACGATTTTGCTTAATCTCAGTTCAAGCCATCAATCAGATAGGTGCTCGGATTGGTTGGATGTTGCCCGAGCTAAAAGGCATTTAAAAGCGGCTGAGAACTTAGAAGCGTCCCTTGATGAAATTAAATGGTTCCACACTCATAATCTCAAGTTTCCAGACTGTCGAGTTAAAGATCAGCGGATAGTTGCACAGGCTCTTACGACAACCGAGGTATTCATTTCAAGCGGAGTATTAGAGCAGCGCTTAGGGTGGGCGCATAACTCTGCGGTATATCGTCACACATTGTGGTTATTGAATCCTTTTAGTTGGCAATCACAGCCCGTATGCATCCTTTCACTTATCAAGCAAGAAAGCTCCATTTGGATTGAGTTGCTCAAAGAATTCGGTCTAAGTGCTAAGTCACTTGCTCGCTTAAAACATACAATTGAAGAGCAGCTCCCTGATAATCATTTTCCCGATAGCGTCAGTTCTTACAGTAAGCAGCTACGGTTTCCATGGGGGGATAATTATATTTCGTTGACCCCAGTGGTCAGCCATGCCATTCAGAGCGAGTTAGAAGTGAGATCGAGAAATCGAGAAAGTAAGCTTAGCTTTGTGTCTTCGTCACTGCCAAATTCTGCAAGTATCGGGAATCTTTGTGGCAGTTTAGGTGGGAATATGAAAACCCTAAACTACCCGCTAGACGTCAAACCAGCGAAAGGTGGAACGTTACCTGAAAGTCGCAAAAAGAGTGGTCACTACTTTGATGACTATCAGGTTACTAATGCCAAAGTTTGTCAGGTTTTAAATCATCTAATTGGTTCAGAGCCATCAAAAACACAGAAGCAGAGGGAGAGTGCTCGTAAGGTTAGAAGTAAGATATTGCGAAAGCAGATAGCCCTTTGGATGCTTCCTTTAATTGAGTTAAGAGATATCGTTGATGCTGACCCTAATCAACAGCAATTGGAACATGATGACACTTTAGCTCAAGCATTTTTGGCGCTACCAGAATCGGACCTAGGTTCCTTATCTAGTGAGTTTAACCGCCGCTTGCATCTCACGTTTCAGAATAATAAGTATGCTGCCAAGTTTGCCTATCACCCTAAGCTTATGCAGCTCGTTAAAGCCCAAATCGTATGGGTACTTGAACAACTTAGTAAACCAAATGGCAATCAAGATAAGGTAACGGGTGAGCAGTATATCTATTTATCATCAATGAGAGTGCAAGATGCGGTCGCAATGAGTAGCCAATATCTGTGTGGTGCTCCTTCTTTGACTGCTATTTGGGGCTTTATGCACCGTTATCAAAGAGAGTTCAATAAGCTAGTTAATTGTAATTCCCTGTTTGAATTTTCGAGTTTCTCTTTTTATGTCCGAAGCGAGAACATTCAACCTACGGCCAAGCTTACCGAGCCTAACTCGGTCGCTAAAGCTAGAACGGTTTCAAACGCGAAACGACCTACCATTCGTAGTGAACGATTGGCGGACCTAGAAATAGACTTAGTTATTAGAGTTCATAGTGAAAGCCGCATTTCAGATTTTAAGACAGCTCTTAAAACGGCTCTTCCCGTTGTTTTCGCCGGAGGGGCATTATACCAACCACAGCTCTCGACGCAGATTGAGTGGCTAAGGACGTTTACCAGTAGGAGCGAGCTTTTCCATGTCATAAAAGGTTTGCCAGCCTACGGGCGCTGGTTATATCCAAGTGACAACCAGCCGAGTGACTTTGATGACCTAGAGCATTTAATAACGAAAGACGCTGATAATTTGCCAGTTTCTATTGGCTACCATTTGTTAGAACGTCCAACTAAACGGTGCAACTCGATCACCGATTGTCACGCCTATGCAGAAAATGCGATAGGGTTAGCTAAGAAAGTGAATCCGATAGAAGTACGTTTTAGTGGAAGAGATCACTTTTTCAACCATGCCTTTTGGTCGATAGAATGCAGTAGCGAAACTATTCTTATAAAAAACTATAGGGATTAATCGTTTATGGAACTTTGCACTCAGCTGAACTACGTTCGATCACTCTCTGCTGGCAAAGCATATTTCTACTATCTATCTAAAAGTGGTGAGATGTGCCCCCTCGAAATTGATAGAACTAGGTTGCGCGCACCAAAAGGTGGTTATGCAGAAGCATATAAAGGGGGCAAGTTCGTAGAAAAGAATGTTGCTCCACAAGATTTAGCTTACTCCAATCCTCAGTTCATCGAAGAGTGTTATGTAAAACCTGGTGTTGATGATATCTACTGTGCATTCCCCCTTCGAATTCGAGCAAACTCTCTAACTCCAGATACCTGTAGTGATGATGAAGTGCGTTCTAAACTTTCGTTACTTGCTAAAACATATGAAGAGCTCAATGGGTATCAGGAACTTGCTCTTAGATACGCGAAGAACATTCTGCTTGGTACTTGGCTTTGGAGAAACAGAGAGTGTCGAAGATTGTCGATAGAAGTGACCACCAGTGATTCACAAACCTTGATTGTAGAAAACGCAACAAGGCTTTCTTGGTATGGTCATTGGGATGAAGCTTCAGCAGAATGCCTAGAAAAGCTCACAGCCTATTTGATGCGAGCCCTGTCTGACCCAACCGAATATTTCTATATGGATGTCAAAGCTAAAATTGGAGTTGGTTGGGGGGATGAGGTTTACCCAAGCCAAGAGTTTTTAGATAGCCGAGAAGATGGTGTTCCTACTAGGCAGTTAGCTACCGTAGAATTATTGAACGGAAAAGAAACTGCTGCTTTTCATGGTCAGAAAATTGGTGCAGCGTTGCAATCGATTGACGATTGGTGGCATGAAGAAGCAGATAAGCCATTAAGAGTGAATGAGTATGGAGCTGACCGAGAGTACGTTATAGCAAGGCGACATGTTTCCTATGGAAATGACTTTTACCAGTTAGTCAGAAATACAGAGAATTGGATTGAGACAATGACAGCTTCTCAGACCATCCCAAATGACGTGCACTTTATTATGTCTGTCTTGATTAAAGGTGGCCTATTCAATTGTTCCAAAGCGAAGTAAGGGATAGATATGACTAAGCGTTACTATTTCTTAATACGTTACATACCTGCACAAGCTGACCATGAGTTATTGGCAGGACGGTGTATATCCCAAATGCACTTGTTTATGGTCAATAACCGACAAGCAATGAATAAAATAGGTGTGAGTTTTCCGGACTGGAACGAATCTACAGTTGGCCAAACCATTGCCTTTGTTGCTGAAGATAAAGAGATGCTGATTGGGCTATCTTTTCAGCCCTATTTTTCTTTGATGATAAATGAGGGTTTATTTGAGGTATCTAGTGTTTGTGAGGTGCCAGACACTGCGGTTGAGGTGAGGTTTATCCGTAACCAAACGATCGGGAAAAGCTTTCTGGGTTCCAAAAAACGTCGAATCAAACGAAGCATGGCGAGAGGGGAGCTATCTGGTGTTGAACCATCGTTACCAGTAACGAACGAAGAGCGGGTCATCGATAGTTTTAATCGAATACCAATCTCCAGCGCTTCATCTGGAGAGAGTTATATTTTGTTTGTACAAAAGGAGCTTGTTAGTGAGCGCGATGCAGCAAACTTTAACAGCTATGGTTTAGCCACCAATCAAGAAAGAAAAGGGACGGTACCTGAGTTACGTTTTTAAACCCTTTTTCTAAAGCTCTTTTTTAGAGAAGTAAAAACAAGGACTTACAGAAGTAAGGAGAAAAAGGGTATTTTGGGATTTTGAGATGTAAAACCAATGGAATTAACAGCTTAGTGACTATAGTTAACAGTGACCTGCCGCATAGGCAGCTAAGAAAAATGGGGAAGCGAAGAATTGGATCTCAATTCGGTGACCTGCCGCATAGGCAGCTAAGAAAAATAGCTCGACGCTATCAGCGGCATAGTAGGTGTGACCTGCCGCATAGGC
>NZ_MCYD01001039.1:0-7191 GCF_002876325.1 Vibrio sp. 10N.261.52.A1 | reverse complement strand
TTTCTGACTATATCGATCCGTTAGGCGTTACTGTTACCCGAGCTATTAAACGAATACATACGCACTTCATCACGTGGAAACCAGCCTAACTTTTCATAGAATTTCTGAGCGTTAATATTATCGTTATACACGAATAAATGTGTCTTGGGGACACCTACCCCAGCCAATGCGTTAACCGCTTCAGTTACTAGTTGGCAACCTAGATTTTGTCCTCTAAATTCAGTACTGACCGCTAGGTGCTGCAAATATCCACGACGGCCATCCGTCCCTACTAACACCGCACCAACCACGCCTTGTTTAGACTCTGCAACGAAGCTCAAGCCGGGGTTACGCTCGAGATAAGTTGCAATGCTCTGTTTTGAATCTGCATCGCGAATGCTCATACCTTCGGTTTCGCACCATAAGTTAATCACAGAATCATAATCGGCGATGCACATCTCTCGAATATTAATCACTTCACTTTCCTTGTGTCTGTTTGTGTTCATCCTTGCCCTATATGATTACTCTGTTAGCGACTTGGTGAGAAACGCTAATGATGAGTCTAGAGGATAATTCTCAAGCACCATTTGGCATTGGTAGCCATGCTTCTCATAAAAAGGTTTGGCCTGAAAACTTAACGTGTCGACCAGTGATGACGTACAGCCTTGAGACTGTGCGTACTCTTCTAGGTGTTGCAGTAACTGGCTGCCGACCTGCTTGCCTCTCATTGAGTCATCGACCCAAAGAAACTTGATCAATAGCCAGTTTCCCCAAAGATCCGCAATAACACCACCAACCTTAACACCCTCCTCCATGGCGTAATAGCCTACTTGAGATTTAGGTATGCCTTCAAGAAATGGCGTATTGTGTTTGATTAGACCAGCGCGAACTTCGTTGATGTCACTATCTGATGGGTCGGTATCTAACGCGTATTCCATTTGCTACGTACTCCTAGTCTGTCGAGTTGTATAAAATGACTCATTCATTATTGAAATTTCTGCCGGGGCAACAAGCCAATCTTCAAACTTTTTGGCGATCTCTTGCGTAGCTTGGGGTATGAGCACCTGACGATAAAAAGGTGATGGAACAGATTAGGGTTACAGTCCATATGGTTGATAGATACTCAAAGAGACATTTCTTCATATGTATTGATGATTTTTATGGTGTCACTTAGGTCATTCTTTCCATTGAACTCATGCTGGATTGCAACAACATCACAACCACTTGCTTTACCTGCTTGAATACCTGCAGCTGAATCTTCAAACACGATAGTCTGTTCTGGTGAAGCGTTAAGCCCAGACAAAGCAAGATTGTATGCTTCGGGATCAGGCTTATGCTTAGTCACATGTTCCTGTGTGATAACTAGGTCAAAGGTATCTTCAAGCTTTAACGAGGTTAAGATATTTTCAACCATCCAAGTTGCCGCAGAGCTCACCACACCGCATTTTTTGCCAGCAAGTTTCAAGCTGTTGAGATAAGCCTTAGCACCATCATTCAATTCAAGTTGCTCACTTAGCATTTGCTCATAGTGTGAACGAAAAGCTAGATTAAACTCTGCCAAACTTGGAGCGATATCAGCATGCTTGAAAAAGTGGTTTGTCACCACCTGCCAACTTTCTCCCATCACCTCTTTGTAAATATTGTGGTCTACCGTTGCACCATAATCTAGACATGCTAATGCTAGAGCCTTGCCTTTTAGAGGTTCTGAATTAACCAATGTACCGTCCATATCAAATAGGTACACTTCATACATTTTCAATTTACTCTCCTTGTGTCATTTGCTCATCATTGTACTTTCTAGTTGTCGCTAATCCTCGAGGTAAGAATATGATCTTCCCATTTCCCTGCGATTTTCAGGTATTTCCTGGCGTAGCCTTCCTTTTCAAAACCAAGCTTAAACAAAACCTTTTCACTCGCTTTATTACGTGGCATATAGGTCGCCATAACTCTATTGAGACCGACAACGTCAAACATGTATCGAAGCGTGACCTCAAGAATTTCAGTCATAAAACCTTTACCTTCATATTTTTGTGCCATGTGATAGCCCAAAAAGCATGCCTGAAAAACACCTCGGGCAATGGCGGTGTAACTGCAGACACCGACTACTTCTCTCGTTTCTTTGTCGATTGCGATAAATTTAATTTCTTTCCCGCTCTCGAATAACGCTTCACTGGCATGACAAAAGTCTTCCCAATACTCCAAGGTATAGAATTGCTCGTCGCGCATGGGAGACCAAGGAGCTAAATGGCAGCGATTTTCTAGATGATATTGTAAAAGCGCTGCCGCGTGTTGCTTACCCATCGCTACAATCTGAGTTCGTGTCGTTTCTAACATTTCAACTACTCACCTTTTTGGTGTACCAATCCGCATTACTTTGGTTCGCTTGAGAAGCCCAATGTATTAGGCTTATAACCCAATGCATCTAAATCGATACCTTGCTCTGAAAGTAACTTCTCAAATAAAGGCAATAATGGACCTAAGTTTTCATTTAAAGTATCACGCACCGTGTCAACGACGACTTGAGTGCCACGCTCGATTTCGATATTGACGAAGTTACCTACTGATTTCGATGAGAAGACGGTCATTCGACGGGTTTCTGGGATCAACCAAACCTCAAACCACCCTTCGACTTTATTAACGTCAGAAACGGTTAAGCTAGCCCCATTGATTGCAATATAACCTTTTGGGAATACATATCTTTTCCACTCATCAGGAAGAGCTAAGCGCACGCAGTAGTTATCTTCAATTTCGGATATTTGGATAATCGCGACATTAAAATCAACGTGACCAGAAAGTGGGTGACCGCCAATTTCAGCACCGTCTCTTGCCGCCCTCTCAGCATTCACTGATTGACCAACTTCATACTTGCTTAGCGTAGTAATTAATAGGCTTTGCAGCATGACGTCAAACTTTACTCGAACATCTGACAGCAACTCAGTAACGGTTAAACACACGCCATCAATTGCGATACTGGCACCAATTTCCAAATCGTCACAAAAGCCAGTTGGAAACTCTATGACAAACGTTCTTATTCCGTTGTTATCGCTGACTTCAGCAATGTTAGCAACGGTTTGTACAATACCTGTAAACATATCTTCCCTGTTATTGTGTTTAGTGTTGGCACAACGTGACGTTTGACTAATACCCAACGCCACTAGCCTAAATGAAAAGTCTGTTACTCGACACAAAACTGCTTACGCACAAAGCTTGGGTTGGTTAATCTCAGGCTTTATGTTTTTTGTAAGCGCGGTGTCATTCAATTGTTGAGTGATTAAGTAAGTTATTGGTGTGCAATTTTCGGGTAGCTCATCACGGTCAAACCAACGCAACTCTTGGCATAAATGGGGCTCTGCATTCTGTATGTCGCCAGTCCATTCATGGCATAGGTAGAAATAGTGACAAATGGGTAGCTCTGGGTCAGAGACAATCGCGAACAATGCTAAGTTACCAACGTCAACCGAAACCTCTTCTCGCGCTTCTCGCTCTGCTGCGGTTCTAGGCAACTCCCCTTGCTCTATTCTTCCGGAAGGAAATCCCCAGTATTGGTCGAACGCATCTGTGTTTTGACGAAAGCCGAGCAGAAACTTAGAGCCCGACACAAAGATAATTTGGACTACATTCTTCATGAGTATCACAGTGTCGATTGGTAATATTTGACCATATCGTCTTGATTGATCGCTTGGCCTTCTAGGCTCTGTTGATCTTTCATGATCTGTGCCAGTGAAGGGAGAATAGAACGCTCAACTTTAAACGTATCAGACCAAAGCTTGCCTCTCATTACCGCTTTAGCGCAATGAAAGTACATAGACTCTACGGCTATTTTAATCACGACTTTTGGGGCTTTCTTCCCGTCAGGACAAGCGGCAAGCAAATTTGGATCGGTATGTATGCTGGCTTTACCTTTAATACGTACCACTTCATCAATCCCATTAACCATCAGCAGTAATCCAACTTCAGAGTTGTTGATGATGTTTTTTAAACCATCAATTCGATTGTTTCCCGAACTATCAGGTATTAGGACCGTAGACTCATCGACAACCTTAATAAAACCGGGCTCGCCGCCTTTTGGAGACAAATCGCCAAACCCGTGCGAGTCTGTCGTCCCCAACACCGCGAAATGGCAATGATTGATCAAAGTAATCGCATGGGCATCCAGTGCTGGAAGTACTTTATTTTGAGCCCTTTTACTCGGCTCGGCATAAAGCTCATTTAATTGTTCTAATGTTTTTATTTCACTCATTGTTAAGCCTTTTCGTGCACTTTTGTGCATCTAGTTTTTACTATAAATTACAAGTGTTTTAATGACTCGCGCAGTTTCTCCATACTTTGGATACCGAGTTCACTACTCTGCCAACCGAACTGATCGCCCTCAAATCTTGGAAAGATATGCAGGTGGTAATGAGACAACTCATTAAACTCACCGTTATTTTGCAAGAATGAAATACCATCAGGTTTAAACGCCTCTTCAATACGTCTATATACCTGCCTAGCGACAAAATGAATTTCAGTAAGAACACCTTCTGGTAGATCGATATAGTTGGTGTACGGATGTGTCGGACAAATCAAAATATGCCCAAAGTTGATAGGATTGTGGTCAGCAAAAGCAATCACGTCATCGGATTCATAAACGATGACAGCCTCCATTTCGCGACGAACAATTTTTTCGACTATTGTCATTTAAAATCTCCAGGTTTCAGTTTTGAGCATTAACCTTTTTAAAGAGCTATCAGCAATACATCCCGCCTAATTACTTTTTAAGTGATTTGTACATGATATAACTGCTCACTGCCCCTAATTGAGGATGCTTATAGGCCTTGGGAATCGATCCGATAATACTAAAACCGAGCCTTTCCCAAAGCTTGATTGCCGTTTTGTTCGTCGACACGACACTGTTGAATTGCATCGCCTCAAAGCCTAACTCAATCGCAACTTGTTGAGAGTGTTCGCACAAAGACCGCGCGATTCCCTGCCCCCTGGCCTCTTCGGAAACCATATAACCACAGTTACAAATATGACCGCTTGGACCCATTGCATTAGGCTTTATATAGTACGAGCCTAAAACAACGTCATTCTCGGTATAGACATAAGTTTTTGATGGCTGTTCACACCAAACCGAAAAGGCTTGTTCCATCGTCATTTCTGGATCGAATGCATAGGTTTCTTGTGCTTGAATCACAGCCGAGAAAGTAGGCCAAAATGACTCAAAGTCAGATTTAGACATTTCCCTGATCATGAATCTCCTCCTAAACCAAATTTATGGTAACACGGATTCTACTACCGCCAAGTTGACACATTGATGTGGTACTTATTTATCGGAGGCGCCCTGTTAATAATTAGTATGTTACAAAAGGAGAACACAGCAGCAAAAGGTCAAACTGAGTGGTTAAAAGAAGTTATAAACCTTCACTAACTGGCTAATACATTTCCGTAACGTACTGACTACCATAGCAAATATGCCTCCAGTCCGGATAGATGCGGAAGTGCGTAGTGATACACATTATTAACAAAGAGCTACTATAGATAAAATGTTTTATAACCCAGTTGTTGAGGTAAGCCGAGCACTAACAAGCTCCGACAGCAGACTATCTTGGTGCCTCTTCCTCAGTGAAGTTTGTTTTGAAGGTAAATGCGTAAGGAGAGTCTCCCACTTCTCTCAGGTGCTCTAAACGTTCAATCGCTTCATCAAGGGTTGGGATGTGATCATCCTTAACCCACCAAAGCACATACGTGTCTTCCGCTAAGCGATGAAACCATTCGCCTTTTCTTCGCATAAAGTCGCGGTGGTGAGTACGAAACATGAAGTTCTTTAACGCGTCGACCGATTCCCAGACAGACATATTGACGATCATATTCGGGTCATCAAACGCTTTTATGTTGGTTGCATCGCCAGATTCATCTTTGAGACGCCACACAAACCCTTCACTACTTTCAGCAATGCCATTTACCAATTCCAAATTATCGACGAAGTCTTTAATCTCTGGTGCGTCTAAAGGGTATTTCGCGAGTGCGATATTTAATTGAGCGAGTTTCACAATACTTCTTCCTTGAATGATTATGATGGAAATAAAGAACGCTTCATTGAGTAATAGCTAAGGCGATTCGCTAACCTTAACTTGTCACTGATGCTTAACACTGTAACACGGCAACTACCTGGTCGTTCTACAATTAATTTTGGTACACAAACTTGTTATGTAGTCGCTAATAAGTTCTGTCGATTCGAATAAAGGGCTAACTGGAAGAGTGAGATTTAATCGTTCTATATCTGCTGCATCACGGCCCTTCAGTCTCGCAAATTCACTCCAAGAACATTTGTCGACTTTTTCAATAACGTTTGATTCAAATAAGAGTTGAGCAAACTGTTCTGGGCTATACCCCTTAGTTTCTGCAATAAAGTGCTGCGTTTCCGAAGTTGGCTTTAAGACCAAAAGTAAATAAAATTTGGCGACATCATAAACGTGCACGTATTGATTGTTCCCTGTCGACGGAACAGCAACTTGAACCGTTTGTTCAGTAAGAGACTCGACAATTCGCTTTAATTGGCAATTGTCACCGCCATACACCAAGCTTGGGCAGTACACAATATTCCAGTTTGAACTCATCGCATGTTCGATTGTTCTTACGTCTAACTCAACGGCTGTGAGGGGGTTAAGTCTAAACTCTTTAAGATCTTGGTGAGATGCACGGCCAAATAACCAAACTCCCGAGGTGTGAATCTTTATTGCATTTTCACTTGCAAAATTATCAAGCTGCTTGATTAGCCTGGATTCAATATCGACAATTTCACTTGCTGAATACTCTGCCCAATGAGGACGCGCGCAGTTGATAATCACATCAAAGTAATTTTCATACCCTGTCGATACGTTTTTAGAATGAACCGAGCAAGGAACAACACCATTGTCCCTACAGTACCGAAAGACCTCCAAGCCACTTTCTACGAACACTTTATGAACGTGGCGACCAATATAACCACTGGTGCCTGATATCAAAACTCTCATTCGTTCCCTCAATTAAGTGCCAAGCCTTAGGCTTCTAACACTGGTAATTTATTTTACGAAAAAGCTTACATGACATCTGCGATTAGAAGTATCTAGGCAGGGTCCCTTTAAATGCCCTACCATCACTCGTAATGTACATGCAGTCAGAACCTTCAGTCACTGTAAACCCTAACCGCCTATAAAACGTTTTGTCGATATCACTATGTAAGAACAACAC
>NZ_MCYD01001038.1:0-1442 GCF_002876325.1 Vibrio sp. 10N.261.52.A1 | reverse complement strand
CCATTGATATTCAACCTGGAGAGTCGATAGGTCTTGTTGGACCGTCGGGCTCAGGTAAAAGTACCATTACACGAATGATCCAAAAGCTATACCTAGCTGAAAAAGGAAACATCGTCATTGACGGCGTTCCAATCTCCAAGTGGTCTGCATCGGCGCTTCGAGAGCAAATAGGGGTCGTGTTACAAGAAAACTACCTGTTTAATAAAAGTGTTAGAGACAACATCGCCATAAGAATGCCGAGCGCATCACTAGAGCAAGTTGTTGTAGCCGCTAGGCTTGCAGGGGCTCATGAGTTCATCATTAAACTACCTAAAGGCTATGACACGATTTTAGCAGAGGGTGGCAATTCAATTTCAGGCGGTCAAAAGCAGCGTCTTGCTATCGCTAGGGCCTTGATGACTAAACCAAAGATACTCATCCTTGATGAGGCGACCAGTGCTTTGGATGAAGAATCACAGCAAGTTATTAATGAGAATATGGTCGAAATCTCCCGCGGAAGGACGGTTATCACTGTTGCTCATCGGCTTTCAGCTGTTGAGCATTGCGATCGCATTGTCGTGATTGAAGAAGGAGAGGTCACAGAGCAAGGACCTCATGAGGCGCTGCTCAATCTCGATGGTTGTTATACAAAATTGTGGCGCTTGCAGCAGCTTAAGCAAGTGGAAACTAGAGTTGAGAAAAGGCCATCGTTATGAGTTTGATTCAAGGTGGCATTGCTGCGCTTAAAAAGCAAAAGAAAGAGCTGCCAACGTTAACTCGAAAGGCTCACGAATATGAATTTTTGCCGAGCTATTTAGAGATTATTGAAAAGCCGCCGTCACCATGGGCACGTCGAAGCGCGATAGCGGTAGTCGCCTTTTTATTGTTAGTCCTAGTGTGGTCTATATGGGGGAAATTAGATATTCATGCTAGTGCCCAAGGCAAAGTGATAGTGTCAAGCCATAGCAAAGTGGTTCAGGCCTTAGAGCATGGAGAAGTTATCGCTATCAATGTTCGTGATGGCCAACATGTTAAAAAAGGAGAAGTACTTATACAGTTAAATCCTGCTGGTGTAGATGCCGAGTCCCGTAGGTTATTGGAGCAATACAATCATTTAAATCTTAATAAGTCTCGAATTTTAGCATTGCTCTCGGATGAACCTTTAGACTCATTTTCTCCTCCAGTTGAAGCGACTCAAGAACAAATAGCCGTTAGCAGACAACATTTAGTTAGTGAATACAATGAAACTCACCAGTTGATTGAAAGGTTGGTTGCAGAGGAAGCTGTCAGTAAAGCGCAAAAAAAGGCGAATCAGCGCGACATTAACTCTTTAAGCCGATTAAAAGCCAACGTAGAAACCAGACTGAATGCGCGGAAGGCTTTGATAGCATCAAATTCTATTGCTCGAATTGAACTATTGGAGCAAGAAAAAGAGTTGCTAGAAATTGAACGGAATATTAGCA
>NZ_MCYD01001037.1:0-3184 GCF_002876325.1 Vibrio sp. 10N.261.52.A1 | reverse complement strand
TAATAACTCACAATACTTGACTTACTACCTCGATGCTTTATTGGCCACTTCATTCACATACATTGTTCCTGAGCTAGAAAATTGAAGAACTTCTTCAGAGCCACGTTCAAGTCATGTCGGTCTCGCTGGAGCACACTTTCCTTTTCCACCAAAAGTGAAATTGACTATTAACCATTCCTTTAGTGATCGATTGAATGTCTCTCGCATTGGTATAGTCACATAGAAAATAATGAACAGGTCAACAACCATGGTATGTTTATTGGCTGTTTTCTTGTTCGTGGGCTTTTAGGTGCCCTAAAAGTTCTATTGAGTTCATACCTTTCCAATTCTTTGACTTCTATGTCAATGCAATACATTGCTTTGAGGCTCTTCAGAAATGAAATACCCAATGCCAAACTCTGCGATATCAGACTCGAACTGAGACTAAGCCCCTTTAGCATTATCGAAGCGTTGCTCATACACAAACGTGGACTTGGCTTGATCTTCAACTTCCAGAATCCAAGTCGTTTCATCCTTACCTCTATAAATCTGTTTACAGTGTTTTTATTAACTAAACGAAGTGGGGGGATAACCATGAAAACGCTTGACATTGCCGGTTAAACTAGAAAAACACTTTGATAAGGTCGGGAAACCGACCACCAATAGCTAAACGGGGTTGGCATGGATGTGACTAAAATTGCAACTCCTTGCTGATATAATCCATTCATTGAAAATCAATATGCAATTCGAAAAATAACTTCTATTAAAACTGAAAAGAACCAGTGCTTAAGTCTCCCAGAAATCATCAAAATCTCTCATCTTGACTACGAAAAGAGTAGCTACCGCAGGGAACTCTTTGATGAGCTGGGCGTTATGCGGCTAGTAATGCATTGTTAGAACTAACTGAACAGAGATATTGTATTTATCCTAATCAAGTTCGATCACTAAATTGGCAGATTGGTATAACGGGATCTATCTCGCATACTAATTCACAATCGATTGCCGCTGTTGCGTCAAGCGAAGTTCATCCTATTTCGGGTATCGATATTGAAGAGTGGATTGACGCTGAAGTTGCCGATGAAATTGGAAAAGAAATTCTAATTTTTGAAGAATATCAAAGGTTAGGGGAGTGTAGGCTTTCGTATCAGCAATAGGTAACATTGATTTGTCCGTAAAAGAGAGCCTTTACAAAGCGCTTTATCCTACGGTTAAACGGTATTTTAGTTTTGAGTATGCTTCTGTAAATAATATTGACTGTGAATTAGGGTGTTGCACTATTTCGTTAGAAAAAAACTGTCCGAACAATGGCAGAACGGAGCGAGCTTTAAAGTAAGGTTTTCCAAAAGTACAGAGGGAGTCGTTACTTTTCTTTGGGAAAGTTTATAGTAGGTCCAGACTTCAAGCTGAGTAATCTCGTTCATTTATGGACGAGTTAAACATCACCCCGACAACCGTAAATCACAATAACTCTTTGTGTGTGGTAACTGTGACAACACTGACAATACAGATATCGTTGGTACTCTAAATATTTTAGAGCGGGAATTCCGCTTGCTGGACTGTGGAGAGTAGGCATTAGTCACTTGATGAATCAGGAGTTTGCACCTAGAGCCATTTAGTGTGACCAATGTAATGGGAATCCCCTAGCGACTTCGCTAGGGGAGGGGGCCAACAAATATTAGTTACGGTATTTGTACAAATACGCCTTGTTCTTTTAAAAATGGAGAGCGTAAAACCAATACCGTAATTATTAGAAACATTGTAAGAGCAAAAAACCAAGCTAACTCAATACCTAGCCAATCAGAAAGAAAGGCAAGAAATATAGTTGAAAAAACAGAAAAGAAAATAAACAACCCTTCATTGTATGCCATTGCATTACTTATTCTTCCTTTCGAAGTGTAATTCATAATTAATGTATTTCTCATAACTCTAATATAAGAATGGCTTAAGGCTAAAATAAATAACATTACATATAAAGAATAAATCCCTGCATTTAAATAAGGTAGAAGCATAGAGAGAACAATTAAAGAAGAAAAGCAAATATAGTGCTTCTTAAAATCTTCTATTGATTGTGGACTAGTAAGGCTACCAACTATAGCTCCTAATCCATAAGGGATAACCATGATCCCAAAATCACTTGATAACGCATTAAAAGAGTTGAACAAAGGGGGGTATAGTACATTTAATGAAACAACTAAGACATATGGCGCAATAGTTAAGGTGATTATTTTATTATTATCCCCACATTGAAAGCCCGAAGTGTAAGCATGCTCCAATTTATTGCGATGTTGGGGGGGGGTGACTGGCTTCTCATTCTCAATCCAAAACGAAATCATTATAGAAGCAATAAAACAAATTAATCCGAACGAACAAACATAAACAAGAGAGTCATCACGAATAAATATATACGCAAACCCTCCAGAGAAAACAGTAATTCCTTGCCTAACAACCTCAAGGCCCTTATTGGCTTTGTGTATAACGCCATCTCTAAACTTACGCTTAACATAAATACTACGCACAACTTGATCCGCAGTCTTTACCATAGTGAGAATTGCTGTTGCCAGTACAAGCAAAGTCAAGTGATAAAAAACAGGTAAACTCTTGATGTCTCGGTAAGTTATAAGGAATAAACATACGAGAGTGCCCAAGGTGTATATGCCAATTAATACTAATCTGGACCTATACTTATCAGAGAGTCTACTGATATAAGGAAGGGCAAAAAAAGAAAATATATAACCAGAAACTAAGACATATGAAAGGTACATGGAAGAATCAAAGATATTTTCTACGTACCAAGAAATAGCCGTAATAAAAACAGAGATAGCAACACCTGAAGTAAATGATGAGAAAAATATGAAAAACACCCTAACTCCTAAAAGAAAAAATCATAGTGGAATGTGATGTTATTTTTTTACTTTTAGCAGATCCTTGTTGCTTAACGATTTCGTTCAAAACAGCATAACCTAGCACACCAATTGCGTCATATAGTTCTGTCATCTCGTTTTTCAACAGCTTTATTGGAGATTTTTTTAGGTATTTATGTAATTGGTCGATTATCCACTTAACTCTAACCAAACCGTTAGAAGTCATACCGTGTTGCTCAGAATAAAGCAATTGCTCTGTTAATTCGCTTGCTTGTTTATCTGAAAGCTGCGCGTCAACAAATATTTTTTTGAACATGCTTTGTAATAGCTCTATGGCTATTTTC
>NZ_MCYD01001036.1:0-1416 GCF_002876325.1 Vibrio sp. 10N.261.52.A1 | reverse complement strand
GGGTGGTGAAGAGTTCATCGTCTTCCTTCCAAATGCAACGTCAGAAATGTCACATGAAATCTCTGAACAAATTCGTCAACAGTTTAATCAAGCAGAGTTTAAAATCGACGAACAGACTCGATTCAATTCGAGCGTTAGTATTGGTATGAGTGATAGCCTTGCGTGTGAAGAGCGCATGACGATCGATGCCTTGGTTAATCTAACCGATCAATCACTCTATCGAGCTAAAGCCAATGGTAAAAACTGTGTGGATGGAGATATGGTCGCGCTCTAGTCTTTTCTCTTTACTCTCTTAAAGCGGATCGTCCTATCTGAAATAAAAATGCCCTGAAGCAGAAGCTTCAGGGCATTTTTGTCTCTCAGTTGTGATGGTGCTCTGCTGGTTAAGCAGATACCTCAACTTCGTAAGAACCAAATTTACGGATGTTAATCACGCCCGTATCTAGGATTAGGTATTGGCCTTTAATGCCTTGCAGCACACCAGATACCTCAGGGTTCTTATCAAAGTTATGAGAAACAATCTTCACTGGGTGCTGTTCTACTGGGTAGCTCAGTGAGGTGATGTTCTCACTTAGTACTTCGATGGCATCATCACCGAATTTTGCTTTGATCTCTTGGATCTTATCTTCAACCAATGGAAGCAGCTCTTTTGCTTTCTCTACCAGTTCCATGTCGTCGCCATCGCCTTTCAGCAGCGTGCGCCAGTTGGTTTTATCGGCAATGTGTTTTGCCAATTCAACTTCGATCAGGCCAGAGATTTGGCGAGTTTTTACTTTAAGGATCGGTAGGCCTTGTGTTGCGCCTTGGTCAATCCAGCGAGTAGGGATCTGAGTGTGACGAGTGATACCTACTTTTAGACTTGATGTGTTCGATAGGTAAACGAAGTGATCAACCATGCAGTTTGCTTCGCCCCATTCAGGCTCACGACAGGTGCCTTCGTCGTAGTGGCAAGTCTCTGGCTTCATGATGCACATGTCGCAACTTGCTAGCTTTTTCATACACACAAAGCAGTGGCCTTGAGAGTAACTCTTCTTGGTTTTCTTGCCACAAGAGCAGCAAAAAATATTGCCAGTGTGGGTGAGGTTGATGGTTTTACCAATCAGAGGGTTTAGTTCTACAAACTCTTCGCCTACAGGCAAACGGTAGGTTACCGCGCCATCAAGGGAAGCACTCATCTTCTTGAGTGTTCCTTTCGCTAATAAAGACATGACATTACTCGTTGTATTTTGATTATTATTTCGCCGACTCGTTTGCGCTGTGAGCAGGCAGTACGGTTAGCGATGATTATGCGATGAGTATAACAAATGGCGCCTAATTTTATACGCAATAATACTTGATTCTCGGCGTAAATAATTAGCATGAAATATAAGCATAAAAATATAGTATGACATTTTGTTCAGGCGTGATATAACGTTT
>NZ_MCYD01001035.1:1354-3508 GCF_002876325.1 Vibrio sp. 10N.261.52.A1 | reverse complement strand
GAGATTACAACAGAACAATATTTTTCATCTTTAAGTAAAGGGATGAGTAATGCTGATGGCTACTCAATTTTTCAATATATTTATTTGTCATTTAGCACTGGAGAAATATCCGGAGTTAAGCAATGGATAGATATATTGGGAGGAATGAATTTGTTCGAAACGTGTGATTTATACAATTTTCATAAGTTTGGCATTGGGGTGAGGGGCATCGTTTCAGACTGGGAAACTAAAAACTTAATCATTAGAAAATTGTGGCCTGAATATGAGTTAATGTGTAAATAGAGGATAAGATAACATGTCAAAAAAACTCGACTTAGTTAGGGAAGCAATTAGTTCCAATCAGCATATGAATGATATGAACAAACTGGATAGTGAGCTGATGTCTCTTTGTGATGACGCAATGAAGAACCCTACAACTGATAATTTCAATAGAGTACGAGAGAAGATTGAACAAAAAAAAGAGACGGAGCAGCTTAGAGGAACAGATGCATTTGGCGCGTTAGGGCCAATAGGAGATCTGATAGATGATTTTATCGGTGATATGGTAGACAAAGGTGATCTTATACAAGATCACAACACAAAATCTAAAATGCTCGATGCCGCTGAAGATTATGTACATGGAGACAGGCAAAGGAGAAAAGACCTAAAGGAGTTGTGTGAAAATGATGGAGGTCAGTTAAGCAACACGCCACTAAAAAATTTAGTTCCGCCACCCCCTACTCCCGGTTCTCCCTTAATTTTGGACTTGGATGGCGACGGTATCGAAACAACTAATTTGGAGAACGGCGTCTACTTTGATCATAATGGCGATGGAAAGTTAGAACGTTCTGCAACGGCTACCTCAGATGATGGTTTTCTTGCGCTTGATTTAGATGGCAATGGTACGATTGACTATGGTAAAGAGCTATTCGGTGATAATACTGTTTTAGCCGACGGTACTCTTGCTAAGAATGGCTTTGAAGCGTTGGCTCAGTATGATGATAACTCCGATGATATTATTGATTCTAATGACTCGATCTATAACCAACTAAAAGTTTTTCGTGATTTGAACCAAGATGGGGTTAGCCAAGCAAATGAGCTGTTCACTTTAAAAGATCTCGATATAGTATCTTTAAAGGTGACGTATACAGAGTCTACCCATGTTGATGATATGGGAAATGAACATAGGCAGCAATCTCAATACACCAAGTCTGATGGTACATCTTTTTCGCTAACTGACGTTTGGTTTAAGATGGACAAATCAGACTTCATATACCCTACTTTACCCATACCAGAAGATATTCAACAACTCCCTGACATTAACGGGATTGGTTCGTTACCTTCACTTCACTATGCGATGACTGTTGATGAGTCTGGAAACCTTAAA
Source organism: Vibrio sp. 10N.261.52.A1 (assembly GCF_002876325.1). Taxonomy (NCBI): domain Bacteria; kingdom Pseudomonadati; phylum Pseudomonadota; class Gammaproteobacteria; order Vibrionales; family Vibrionaceae; genus Vibrio; species Vibrio sp. 10N.261.52.A1. Next base: position 2,142 of record NZ_MCYD01001035.1, on the reverse strand, counting down.
TCCCTAGTTGAACAATATCAATTAGGGACATCTTCTCTCACTGATAATGAGTTACTCACAGAAATCATGTTGGCATGGGCTGGTGTCAGTGGCGAGTACTCACCATACTACCAAAGCAGGATAGATACGAGGAAAATACAGGCTCTTGAAAAGTTTTACGGTCACCCACTAGATAAACCGAGAGGCTCAGGGGTCCAGTACACGGCGCTTTTCGAGGGGGTATTTGAAAACTTAAAAGGTGAAATAGCTCTTAGGCTTAATGGCATTGAATCGAATTTATTTAAAGAAGTAAAGTGGGTACAAGAGGGTACTACTGGTCAATGGTACGGTGACTTTTCAAGTGTAGCGAACTCACTGATTGAATTAGCATCACTACAGACTCCGGAGGCACTTAGGGAGATCAATCAGTTTTTTGAAACAGTATCGTCAATAGATGACCAATATTCTAACAACCAAAAAAATCTCTATTCTTACCTGTTTGATTATGCCAATAGTGACTCAAATGACCTCCCAGTTGGTTTTGATAAGCTGATCCACATATCCATCATAGACGAGTTTAGTGTCGGTACTAACGCATATGATGAAGTAACAGGTACTAACGCTGATGATTTTATTGCTGGTTTAGATGGAAATGACATTATTTCTGGCGGGAGTGGTAACGACATTATATATGGTGATGCTGGCAACGATACCTTACATGGCTGCACGGGTAATGATCAACTGTCAGGTGGTGAGGGCGACGATCGCCTTACGGTCGCTTACAGTGGCAGTAATACCTTAGACGGTGG
>NZ_MCYD01001035.1:0-612 GCF_002876325.1 Vibrio sp. 10N.261.52.A1 | reverse complement strand
GGTAATGATGTTCTGACGGTAGAAACGCCGACCAGTGGAGGTCATCGCAGTCGCAATTACCAAACGGCCAACAATGCTCGTAACACCTTAATCGGTGGCGCTGGAGATGACCGCCTAGTGGGCGGGCTCGGGTCAGAGCGCTATGTATTTAACCGAGGGGATGGTCATGACACCATTCGAGACCGTGATTTCTACAATGCGAGTACCGACCAGATCGTGCTTGGAGAGGGCATATCACAGGACGAGTTGAGCCTACGCCGTGATGGTAATCATATGGTGCTGGTCATTGGAGGAGGTGACTCTGGTGACAGCATTACGATAGAAGAAGCGTATGTAAATAGTGAGTATCGTATTGAGGAGTTAGTTTTTGCAGACGGAACTAAACTTGCTGGCTCTAAGTTGTTTGAACTTGCGATGCTTGGTACAGCAGAAGATGATGACATATCTGCGTCGGGGTTCAGTGAGAAACTTGATGGAAAAGCCGGGAACGATACGTTACGCGGGGGAGCTGGTAATGACCAGCTGTTTGGCGGAGAGGGCAATGATACGCTTATTGTTTCTCACAGTGGCAGCAACACGTTAGATGGTGGGGCTGGTAATGATGTTCTGACG
>NZ_MCYD01001034.1:0-564 GCF_002876325.1 Vibrio sp. 10N.261.52.A1 | reverse complement strand
TTCTTATGCTCGTGAGTTTGTGAGCGTAATAAATCGGCATATTCTTTGGTTTGCGAAAGCTGATCCGTTAAGTCGTTAATCTCATCGCGGAGTCGGAAACTCGACACCGCCCCAACCACTTCACCAGCAACAACAATCGGACTGCGGTTGGCAATGATCCGCTTATTGTTTAAATACAACTCAACATCGTGGTCGATGTCGCCTGTTGATAACAGCAGTTCTAAATCACTGCCTGCTAACACATCAGAAAGGCGCTGTTGATTGAGTGCTTTATCTCTATCGATGGATAAAATATCGCAGGCACTTTTGTTTATTGAGCGTAAGATACCGTTCTTATCGATACTTAAAATGCCCTCTTTAACAGTGCTCATGGTGACATCTAACTCAACATACAGTCGGCCTATCTCTTCAGGCTCAAAACCTAAAATAGCGCGCTGAAAACGACGAGATACATAACTCGAAATCAAAGCGTTGACCGCAACCACCAGCAACGCCATCACAATCAAAAAGGCCAAGTAAGGTTCGATTCGATCTTGCAAAGAATCCAATAGGTAACCAACTGAC
>NZ_MCYD01001033.1:0-2724 GCF_002876325.1 Vibrio sp. 10N.261.52.A1 | reverse complement strand
TGCTTACTTAGGTGTAAAAGCAATAATATCAGCATTCAAAAAAAGCAACGTACTCGAAAATACTACCGAGAATAGACCTAAAAGTTCTGCAAAAAAATTGTCATCTTGTTTTTTCGAAGGGTTATTAACGAATCTTCTAAACCCTAAAGTTTCTATTTTTTATCTAGCAGCATTTCCACAGTTCATTAACTTTGAATCAAATGCGATTGCATCCTCTTATATCTTGGTTAGTGTTCATGCTATGTTTGCAGCATTATGGTTTTCATCTATGGTATTTCTGATAGGAAAATCAACATCGTTTGCCAAGTCAGGTAGAATGTACAAGCTATTACAGTCAGCTAGCGGAGCAGTATTACTTTGGTTTAGTTACCGTGTGGCGACAGTCAAGTAATGTACTTATAACAAGCTGTTCAAGCAGGACTTTGTAACTGTTGGCTGGTTTCGCTTCGCTCACAATTTTGGTCAACTATTATAAGCCCTTTAACAGGGCGTTATGCGATTAGAGGAAGTTACAGCAATGGAAGTAATATTTTGGCTAGTTTTTGGTGTAATTACTAGTTCTGTGTTGATCAAGTTTGTGCACCATAAACCCTCGGAATCGCGTCTTAAAATCCTTGGCTATGCGTTGATAATTGCTGCTCTCATCTATGTACTTTTTGCAGTTCTAGCCTCAAACCTAGTTTGGATCGGCATCGAGTCTCTAGGTGTGTTGTTATACGGAGCTTCCTTTATTCTTTCCAAAAGTCGTAGCTCCAATTTGTTAGCAGTCGGGTGGTTACTTCATCCTGTTTGGGACGTTGGTCTCCACTTGTCAGGTTCGGGGAGCATTGTCGCTCCCGAGTGGTACGTAGTAATGTGTATTTCTTTTGATATTACAGTAGCTTGTTATTTGTTAGCTCAAGCGCGTGTTGGAAAGGTTGCATAACAAACAATCCAAGCTGATTCGCAACGCTTGGCGTTTTCGTTTCGCTCAAGTATAGCCAAGCGCCGCTCACATCTGAATGCGGCGTTAGCAAGGAGAAAAACGTGACACAAAGACATATACCCTACATAACACTAGTGTTGGTTTTCTCGACAGTAGTTATATCTCTAGGTGTGAATTTTCAAATATCTGGTTCGCTATTCGGAAAGATTAATATTACAGAGCTAGAGCCCTTTGGCGGCTTCACATACAAGCACATTTTAGACTTGGAACTATGGCGCCTAGTAATTTCTCAATTCATTCACGTGATGCAATTTCACATGATTTACAACGTTCTTTCACTGTTTGCTCTCGGCTACTTGCTTGAGCGAAAACTAGGTTCCAGCGTTTTTCTTGTAATATGGTTTATTTCGGGATCGATTGGCACATTTGCTAGTACATTTACGGTACCTGAACCATGGAATTTGGGGACCGGCGGTTCCCAAGCCATCTTAGGATTAGCTGCCGCGGGGCTCTTAATGTATTTAAAACGACAGGTTGAAGGGAAGTTAGCGTTGTGCGTTTTGATATTTACTATTGTTCCAGCATTTGCTCTAGATCTAATCTTCAGCGAGCACCATCTTCCAAAGGTTGGTCATGTGGTTAGTTTTAGCTTAGGTGTTATTCTTTTATATGGTTTTCAACAACGTGGTAAAACTTGCTACTAATTGGCGATTAAAATCGATTCACAATGCATGGCATTTTCACTATGGGTTTATTTAAGGCGTTAAGGTGGTATTCAGAAGGATCTATGTTGCGTTTTTCACCACTTAATGCAGCATGATTGGTCACTATACATATCTAGAAAAGGAGTTCAAACTTGAAAGTAGCTTTAGTAACTGGTGGTTCGAAAGGTATCGGACTAGGTCTTGTTCTACGCCTAGTAGAATTGGGTTATAGGGTTGTCACGTGCTCACGTTCTGAAGCAGGGTGGGGGAAAGTGCTTGCTATATATCCAGAATTAGACGCTGTGGATCATAGGGTTGTAGATATTGCTGACCAAGAGCAACTAGCGGGTCTATTCTCCTATATTGAATCCGAATATAAGAAACTAGATATTGCAGTAAATAACGCTTCTCCAGCGTTGGTTTCACGAGGTTATCTACATAAAGTTGACATCGAATTACTTAAAGAAACCCTCAATGTGGATTTCTTGTGTCAGGCTTTATGTCTGCGAGCAGAATTAAAGTTAATGGGGCCTGGCTCAAGCATAGTGAATTTAAGTTCGGTGAATGGCCTTAGACCAACGCCAAATGCATCAATGTACAGCGCGTCTAAACATGCTTTGGAAGGATTAACGCGCTCAGTTGCACTTGAGAGTATTGGATCTGGTATTCGAATTAATGCGGTAGCGCCAGGTGTAACATGGACCCCACGTTGGGAAGAGCGCCAACTGGAAAATGAAAATATCCGCTCGGAGGTATCTCAAGCCGTTCCCATGAAGCGGTTTGGTTGTACCAATGAGATAGTAGACGCAATAGAGTTTTTACTTTCAGACAAGGCTACTTATATAGTAGGGCACACATTGGTAGTAGACGGTGGTTTATCTTTGGCGTAAATGGCCGATAATCTGTTTAATATGATTCACAACATTTGGCGCTTTTCGACGCTTTGCGTGTAGTGTTGAAGGTGGTGTGGCTGAGTTCGATGACAACGTGCTCACTACCTTTGTTTACCGTTATTCAAAAATTTCGAGGGTATTGTTGACTATGTTTCCAAAGTTGAGACAGCCAGAAGGTAGTTTGTATTGTGGACCTTATTGT
>NZ_MCYD01001032.1:0-1944 GCF_002876325.1 Vibrio sp. 10N.261.52.A1 | reverse complement strand
ACTTATGCTGAATAATTAGATCTTCGTGCTGTCTACTCCTCCTAGATTAAGTGATCTACCTCTTTAAAATACCATTCTGTATATTTTCTACTCCCCTCTAGTCCCCCTTAATTTAGTTGGGGGTGGAGGAAGTCAAACTTGTCATCCCCTCTTAATATTGACCCCGTTGAAACGAATCAGGGGAAACCCTAAACCTCTCTATCTTACGACTACCATAACTGCCTTTGGTTGCCGCAAGAGAGCAAAATATAAAAACCTAAAATAAATCGTCCTTAATGGAGTTAAGAATGAAAAAAGTAAGTTTGATTGCTGCTGCAGTGGCGACTACGCTAGCTGCTGGCTCTGCGTTCGCTGTTGACTTTAATGGTTACATGCGTGCTGGTACTGGTATCAGCGGCAACGGTAATGGTGATATCTCAGTTAACAAAAACGGTATTGGTCGTCTAGGTAACGAAAATGACAACTACTCTGAGTTTGGTTTGGCTGAAGAACTAAAAACTGGTGAGCAAACGTGGCGCGTTGAGTCAATGATTGCTTCTGGTGCTCCAGGCGCAAATGGTTGGGAAGATTCTGATTTTAACGTTGCTCAGTTCGCAGTTAAAGCAAAAGGCGTTCTATCTTTCGACCAAGAAGCGACTCTTTGGGCTGGTAAAACATACTACCAACGTAAAGATATCCATATCACGGACTTCTACTTCCTAAACACATCTGGTACTGGTGGTGGTGTTGAAAACATCTCAATCGGTGACCAAAAACTATCTGTTGCATTAATCCAAGATGGCGCGACTGACGATTCAACTGGCTACATCTTTGATGCTCGTCTAGCGAATATCGGCCTATGGCAAGATGCATCTCTAGAATTAGCGCTAGCGTACAACTTCGCAACTGATTCAGATAACGCAAGCGAGTCTGCTGACGACGGTCTACTAGCTTCTGCAATTTTACACCAAGGAACGAGCAACGGTTTCCACCAAACAGTACTTCAGTACGGTACTAACGGTTACGGCGTACAAGCTGCAAACTTCTGGGGTTCTGGTTCTTACTACGCACGTGGTACTGAAGCATTCAACGAAGCATCTGGTTTCCGTCTAATCAACTGGGGTGTAATGAACCTTGGCGAATCTTGGGAAATGGGTCACCAACTAGCTTACCTAGCGGGTAGCGATATCGGTGGTGCAGATAAAGATGGTAACTACACAAACAAAACTTTCGACATCGATCAGTACTCTGCTGTAGTTCGTCCAATGTACAAGTGGAACGACACAATGCGCACAGTATTTGAAGCTGGCTACAATGCTGGTGAGCGCATTGCTGACGGTGGTCTAGCAACTGAAGACTTCGGTAACGCTAAATTCACAGTAGCTCAAGCTTGGGCTATGGGTGACAGCTTCTGGGCTCGTCCTGAAATCCGCGTTTACGGCTCTTACATCCTAGATACTGAAAACAAAGATGCATTCAACGGCGACGATACAGAATATGTATTCGGTATCCAAGCTGAAGCTTGGTGGTAAACACTTAGCTTAACCAATCCTAAACTGTCCTAATTCATAGCCGGCTCGCGTCGGCTATTTTTTTAAGGAATGTACGATTAAGTGGATCGTTCCCTAGGTGAATAGTTTTCTTTGTGGTAATTAAAGTTAGTAAATTTCTTAAAAAAATAACAAGAAGGAAGAGTTATGTATTTTAAAGCTCTAATGTTGAGTGGCTGTGTTGCGTTGGCCGGTTGTCAATCTGCACAAGTTGTAGAGCAGGTGCAAGTGGCACAAGCTGAACAAGTTAACTCTCTTGCTGGTCTTCAATTTGCCCCGATGAAGCTTCCAAGCTCGGCAATTTTTGATGTAACACCAGACAGCCAAATTTTGAACTATCAGGGTATAAACAGCCCTGTAGTAGCGATCGAGCTACCAGCGGATCGTGGCGAATATTCTATTAAGATCACTAGTA
>NZ_MCYD01001031.1:0-11146 GCF_002876325.1 Vibrio sp. 10N.261.52.A1 | reverse complement strand
ACTGTTTTCTTTGCACAGATAGCACGAGCTTTTTCTGCGCCCTCGCCTTTATTTTTATTAAAACATTGGCGGTAAGTTTCGACGTATCGCTCAAATAACACTTTGGCTTCTGGTTTGGGTTGAGAGAGCAGTTGATTGACGAACTTCCTTGATCCCACTTCGAAATGCTGAGTATCAATTGGGGAATTCCAGTCCCCTCCCCAGATCATAAAACCATGATGTGCAAACAACTCGACCACATCTTCCGCCATGCCTCGGCGTTCAATGTTCTTGCGAGCACGAAAACGCGTTCTGTTCACATAGCTAGTCGCCGATTGTGAGGGCTTGACCGTGATGGTTCCGTTACTATCGAACGCTAAGAAAGGGTTTTGAACTGGGTTGATATCGATTGCCACACCGTAAGCATGCTTCGACCAACCTCCTCCACCAGTGATAGGCCGAGCATTAAACGCACTGCTGTTGTTCGCTTCCATCGAGGCATTGTCGTCACCGTTGAACTCTCGCATTAGGCGCGCAGAATGCAGTGGGAAGTTACGCTGTTTAAGCGCTAAAAAGATTTGTTCAACAGAAGGGGCGATAACATCAAGCACAATCATGTTCCCCTGCTGCGTTTCGCCCTTAAAGTTAACGAAATCAAAGTCCACTTTGGATAGGCGATCACAACCAACAGGTGCTCCACTATTCAATACCTTGTTCTTTTTCATCATGTCACACTGCCATTGAGAGACAGGCGCAACTTGGCCGTAACTCGCCGCACTGATCAAGGTTGCCAGCAAACCAACAATTAAACGTTTCATATCAAGACTCAAAAACAGTAAGAGTAAAAAGATAGGAAGTGGAAAATAACACACTCAACCTAACAGAGCGCATACTTTGCTAGTGCGTTTTGTTCCAATAAACGATTTCGCGAACTCGACCATTCTGATCCTTATCCGCCTTTCCACCAATTTCAGAAAGTTCAGGCAAGCACGCCAATGTTGGAGCGTGATAAGCAATCAGCATCAATATAAATGCGTCATAAATGTCATCTATCGCGACATCTTTACGCTTGGTATTCGAGATTGCTAACGCCAAACCCTCACACCATTGCGGGGCGAGTTGTTGAATAATCGAAAGCCTTTCTTCTTTGCCCTCTTGAGTTCGCTTAGAAAAGGTAAGCGGTTCCCCTTTCAAAGCAGCGAACACCACCTCCGGGTGAGACTCTCTGATCGATAAATGTGGGTGATCATCGATGAGTTTATCTAGCTCTCGGATTTTAGGAACAATCCCCCAAGTTTGCTTAGAGAACTTCTTACCAAGCTGCTGCATATTGGCATTACACGCCGCAATATAATCAGTTTGGTAAACCGCCTCACGACACGGAACCGGAAACACTGAAGAACCACGTTTGGTGGTTAGAAAGCGCCTTGCTGCTTTGTCACACAAGCGATCCGGAGTTTGTGCATCACTAAAACCAATCGGCATATCGATAAGTGCTGTGGAACCGATAAGATCACTCGCTAGCTCATCAAGTGCCTTTACTACTTTGAATACTGGCGCCTGATCATCAGAGACAATCCAAGCGATCCAACCCGCCTTACAGCCATCAATTCCGATGTATTTCATTGTTATCTCAAGTTACGTATACATGTAATCTACCTACTGTCGCTAACTATCGGCTTTGGATCAACTTAACTCCGGTATATATACCAACAATGATACTCAACACAGAAAAAACACCCGCGAGAGAAAGCACCGGCATGGCAACAAGAAGTTGAGTGTCATTCCCTCCTCCGGCCATTACGGCCCCAAACCCCATCAATACACCAGCAATCAAATGTTTACCAAACCGACGTATCGGGCTAAACCTCAATGAAAACGATCCTGTAAATAACGCAGCACTGATCATTCCAACCAATAGTGAGGTCATCAATATAAAACGCTCACTAGTCGGCCAGTCTTCTGTCTTCCCATGCCAAATTGAAGTACCCATAGATTTCAGCAAACCACTTGGTGTCCAATGCGGTTCATACAAAAATACGAAACCGGCCATCAACCCAATACCCAGCATCGAAAACCACAGCTTACGATTGACCGAGTTCATAAAGTAACAGCTCACTACAATTGTGAGCGAGATACTTCCAAGGAATACGTATCTAGAAAAGTCGGACAGTACCAACCTAGAACCTTTCAACTCCGAAGGCAAAACTGGAGCAAACACCAGCCATGCAACAAACCAACCGAATATAGTCGCCAACATAACCACTTCGCCGCGAGCTAACCTGCTCACTGTAGACACCCCACAGCCGCTATTGATTGCCGCGCCAATACCAAATAGAAAGCCACCAAGCAGTGAGAACAAACTCGGCCAAAAAGCCGTAGACAGCTGGCGCCCCTCAATCACTGAGCCCAATCCCATTGAGACCCAAGCTAGCGATCCACTAAACACAATCGCAACGATGAACATTGGTGATCCTTTTATCGCCTCTTTTACTCCTCTCACCATACAAAGGCCTGTGGTTTGGGCGAGATACCCTAGTAAGAAAATGCAGAGCAAAGCGAGAATAAACAACATACATAGCCTCCAGATCGCATTGATTTTGCTGTTGTCGTTCGTTAAATATAGTAAGAGCGTAAAACTTCTAGGTAAGAATATGAGCCACATACTGGTTAACTGGCATAAACATAAGCACCCCGGCTATTTGGGTAGAAACGTAACTAACGAGCTTTCTAATGCCCAATTACAGCGTTTAATGGTTCAGATTCTCCAACCCATCGAACGAGAGTTTGGAAAAGTAACGGTGACCTACGGCTATACCAGCCACTCTTTGCTCCGTTGGATATTGAAGAACTGCCCAGGTGACATGGCGCCAGACATTGACCAACATGCTTCCATGGAGCTCAACAGCAGAGGCAATCGTATTTGCCAACGCGATGGAGCAGCCTGCGATTTCTATATTGAAGGCTATGAACACCGAATGGATGAAGTCGCGAAATACATTTGCACCCACCTAGCGTTCGACCGCCTCTACTTTTATGGAAAGAACAAACCGATTCACATCAGCATCGGGCCTGAAAACAACCGGTATGCACTGATTCGACAAACACGAAGTGATGGGCTTCGCGTAAATACGAAAAGTGCAAAAGGCAGCGCCACACAGACCTTATTCGATGACTTATAATCGAAAAAACATCTAAGAGGACAAGGAATGAACGAAGAACTGTTTGCTGAGTTGGTGGCACAAATCGAAGTGGGGAAAAAATTGCCGGATGCAGTTTACCTTCATAAAGACGCCCTCAACGCCCTTCCGAACGTTCTCACTCAATTCATTCCTGCCGTCGCAAAAGCCGTTAGCTTAGAAGACGACAACTGGAACCTAGTTAAGCTATTCAAGAAAGAGTTCCGCTTATCACTACTTCACTACCCTGACTTTTACACCGACTCTTACCCGGCTTTAAAACAAAGCTTGAATGTCGACCTATCTAAACTCAGCCATAAAATTATGAGCTACGAAGGCTCTGATAACCCTCCGATTTTGCACCGCAAAGAGACCATGATTCTGCCCGACAGCGAATACTTTGAGCACTTCTCCTCTTTAACACAAGAAGGTGAAAATGCAGGGCTGTACGAGAACAGTCGCTTGATCGGATTTAAGCGCTCTTGGGAGAACTTGATTGCACGCCATGGCTACGAGCTTGTCGATGGCCGCCTGTTTCGTAGCTCTGCCATCTCGCAAGTAGAAGATGCAGGTATAGACAGACACAAAACTGCACTAGTGCGACATGAGTTGTCTGCACCGATGAAAACATTGGTAAAGCATGGTTACTTAGAAGGCTCCTATTCTATTTTCGACTACGGTTGCGGCCGAGGCGATGATTTACGAGAGCTTGAAGCGCATGGTTTAGATGTACTTGGTTGGGACCCTAACTTTCAACCGGACAACGACAAGGTCAATTCCAGTATCGTTAACTTAGGCTTTGTACTTAACGTTATTGAAGATCAAGATGAACGGTTAGAGGCACTATTGGGAGCATGGGAGTTAGCCGACAAATTCCTGGTGGTGTCTGTGATGCTGGCGAACGAGAACTACATTGCGCAGTTCAAACCCTATAAAGATGGGGTGATTACCTCTCGTAACACCTTTCAAAAGTACTATGCGCAATCTGAAATAAAAGCATACATTGAAAGAAGCCTTCAAGAAGACGCCATTACCGTCGCACCCGGTATTTTCTATATATTCAAAGACAAACTCGAAGAGCAGCAATACCTACAGAGTAAATACAAACGACACCACAAGTGGCAACAACTGACTTCGCCAGAACCTGTAGAAGCGAAAGATAAAGCCAAGCTACTTATCACTCAGCATCAAGACTTGTTCAACAGCTTTTGGAACACCTGCTTAGAACTAGGTCGTATTCCTGCCAACGACGAATTTGAACACTCCGAAAAAATCCGAGAGCTAATCGGCTCACACAAAAAAGTGTTCAACTTGCTGCAAGAAATGTTCGATACCCAAGAGTTTGAGCAAGCTGAAAAGAGCAGGAAGGAAGACCTGTTACTGTACTTTGCGATGGGACTGTTTGAGAAAAGAAAGCCGTACACCCAGCAGCCAGAGCCACTAAAGCGCGATATCAAAGCGCTGTTTGATGACTATAAAACTGCCATTAACCTAGCTGGCGAGCTGTTGTTCGCGATTGCCGACACCGACTTAATCCAGCAGCAGTGCGAGAAAGCACATAACCAGTTACCAGCCAGCCTTCTAAATGAAGGGCACTCACTGATTCTGCACCGAGACTTTATTGATGAGTTACCATTGCTATTGCGAGTCTACGTAGGCGCGGGGCTACAAATGTATGGTGAGCTAGATGAAGAAATAGACCTTATCAAAATTCATATCACATCTGGTAAGCTCACCCTAACCGCTTATGACGACTTTGAAAAATCCGTTCCTTTCTTAGTCGAACGCATAAAAATCAAAATGGCCGAGCAAGACATCGACTTCTTTGATTACGTTAATGAAGAGCGCAGGCCACCACTACTGAATAAGCACCTCTACATGTCAACTGAACATGAGAACTACAAGAAACAACAGAGCTTCGACAAACGCTTGGCGAAGCTCATGGAGTTCGAATCAAGTGAAGAAACGCAAATGGTGAGAACAGAGTTTGAAGTGCTTTTAGGTAAACACAACAAAGAAATCAAGGGCTTTATATTAAATTCAAAATAGTCCTTTTCTAGTACTAGAAAAAGCCGCACCTGCCATAGAATTATGAACTACATACCTGTAAAATACCCAGCCTATTTTGGCATACCTATGTAATAATTCTCATAGAAAAGACTAAGACATAACAAACTCAAAGCTTAGTTTGTCAAAATATGACATACCACCTATGGTTTATGTCATAGACAAATAACATAACTTAGAGCTAACTATGCAAAATCAAGATTCAGGCTATTGCTACTCCTTTCCCGCTGTTAGAGGTATTCAAGCAGGACGTCCATTTTACATTGCGACGTGCCCTCTTCGCATCATTCCAAAAATTTTCAGTTACAACGAAGATGATGTTCCGCCAGAGCTAAGAGCTCAAAGAACGTTGAACAAAACTCGTATACCTGAAATGGTGAAGTATCTGCTCGATAACCCTAAAGAGTATGTTTTTTCTGCTTTAACAGCTTCTGTTGGGATTGACATATCATTTCAAGATCATGAAGGGGCCCCTAACTTAGGGACGCTTCAAATCCCAATGGATGCGCAGATTCTAATTAATGATGGTCAACACCGTCGTAAGGCAATTGAAGAAGCATTGAAAGAAAACCCAGATCTAGGGCAAGACAATATCCCAGTCTTGTTCTTTATCGATGAAGGCTTAGGTAGAAGCCAACAAATGTTTGCAGATTTAAACAAGTACGCTGTCAAACCGAGCCCATCTCTTGGCACGCTATATGACCATAGAGATGAAAGCTCAGAGCTTGCGCGTGAATTAGCAACTAAAGTGAAACCCTTCATCGGAATGACTGAAATGGAAAAATCCAATATCAGTCCTAAGTCGAACAAACTATTCACTTTGAGCAGTATAAAACAATCTACTCGAGCGCTTTTAAGTAAAGGCCCGAAGGATGGCTTCAGTGAAGAAGAAAAACAATTAGCACGTGAATTTTGGGAAGAAGTCACGTGTCATATTAAAGATTGGCAAATGGTGATAGACAAACAAGTATCACCAGCACAGCTGCGCCAAGAATACCTTCATGCACACGGCGTTGGACTGCATGCTATCGGTGTTTTAGGTAAACACCTGCTTTGCCAAGAGCCAAAGCAATGGAAAGAAAAGCTTCAACAGCTAGCGAAGGTGAACTGGTTAAAAACCAACCCTGAATGGATTAAACGCAGCATGAACCATGGCAAACTGAGTAAATCCAATATGAATATTCAGCTTACTGCCAATGCACTAAAAATTGAACTTGGGTTACCACTAACCCCAGAAGAAAAAGCTCTAGAGAAGCAGTTATCATGATACACGAGCTAAAACTGGCAGAAGATCTCGCCGAAGAATATCAAGAATTCATCAACACTGAAGAGTTCGCAAATAACAAACTCAGCCACTATATCGCTGACGTGCAGCGTGTTTACTGCGCCGACAATCGCCCTTGGGTAATTGGTTACAGTGGTGGCAAAGACTCATCAGCAGTTATGTCACTGGTTTATATGGCACTCCTTGGTTTAGAGAAAGAGCAACGTCATAAACCAGTATTTGTCGTTTCATCAGACACCTTGGTTGAGACTCCTGTCGTTGTAAACCATATAAAAGACTCTTTAGCAGCGATACAAAAAGGCGCTAAACGCGACGACCTGCCAATCAGCTGTCACAAAGTGGTACCAGAATCAGACCAGACGTTTTGGTCAAGCCTTCTTGGTAAAGGTTACCCAGCACCAACTCGCTCTTTCCGCTGGTGTACAGAGCGAATGAAGATCGATCCAGTTAGTGACTTCATCAAAAGCAAAGTATCACAGTTTGATGAGGTGATTGTTGTATTGGGCTCTCGCAGCCAAGAAAGTGCCTCGCGTGCTCAAGTGATCGCTAAACACAAAATTGATGGTTCTCGTTTAGCTCGCCATACAACTCTAGCCAACGCATTCATTTACACGCCAATTGATACTTGGGCTGTCGATGACGTATGGAAAATCTTACGTCTGTGCCACCTAGAGACAAAAGACACACCATTAGGTACTAGGAACATCTGGAAAGATGACTACGACCTTGAATGGGAAAACCCTTGGGGTGGCAAGAACCTAGTACTTTGGAATCTTTATAAAGATTCTTCAGGACAAGGCGAATGCCCAATGGTTATTGACGAAACAACACCATCTTGTGGTAATTCTCGTTTTGGCTGTTGGACATGTACAGTTGTAACGAAAGACCGTGCGATGGAAAGCCTTATCCAAAACGGTGAAGAGTGGATGGCTCCTCTCCTGGAATTCCGAAATAAGTTAGCAATGACAACGGATCCAGCGAACAAAGAAGAATATCGAAACCACAAACGCAGAACCGGTAAAGTGAGCTACCAATACGCCAAGGAAGGTGAAGATATAGCGAGCGAGCGAAAGCACGTACCGGGACCTTACTGGCTTAAATATCGTCGCCAATGGCTTCGTGAACTTCTAGAACTAGATAAAAAGTTTAAGGCTGAAGGCCGAGAGATTGAGTTAATCACAGTTCCAGAACTGCATGCTATTCGCCAGGAATGGATTCATGATCCAAATGAGCCAGACTGGGATGACTCTCTACCGACACTTTTCAAAGATGTTTATGGTTATGACCTAGATTGGGTATACGATGATAACGCGAGTTTTGGTAAAGATGATGCACAGCTAATTCATGAGCTATGCGACAACTTCGATGTTGAGCCCGAAATGATCATGAAACTGATCGAGCTGGAAGTTTCTATGGAAGGTTTAAGTCGCCGTAGCGGTATTTCAAACAAAATCGCATCGCTATTGAAGCGAGACTGGGGAAGCTTGGAAAAGATCAAACAAAAGCATGCTTCTCTACAGAGTAAGGCTGAGTTTGATATTCACCAAAAAGAAATTGAGCGTTATAACGAACAGCTTGCTGACCTAGATAAGCAGCTTCAAAAAGAGTTTTAAATACTGAAATGTTGATTACAAAACTAACTTTAAACAACTTTCGCGTGTTTCGCGGTGTGCATGAAATCGATCTGCGCCCTGCTCCTGCTCGTCTAAGTAAAAATGGTCCTATTGAAGGAACCGAACGACCAATCATTCTGTTTGGTGGTCTTAACGGTGCTGGTAAAACATCGATTCTGACAGCTGTACGACTCGCTCTGTTTGGCCGTCAATCATTTAGCCAAGTTCTGTCAAATGGTGAGTATGTTGATGCCCTATCCGAGCTTATTCATAAAGGTGTCGGCCATGGTGGCGTTCAAGATAACGCATCTATCGAGCTTGAATTTAAATACAGCCAAAATGGTGAAGAGAACACTTATAAGGTGATTCGCGGCTGGAAGCGCGGCAAGAAAGATAACCTGTGCCTTGAAAAAGATGGTGTTCAAATTCCAGAGCTCAATTACGAACAGTGCCAAGGCTTTCTTAATGAGCTTATTCCAACGGGTATTGCTGATCTATTCTTCTTCGACGGTGAAAAAATCGCTGAGCTAGCAGAAGATGAATCTGGTAGCGTTCTTAAAACGGCTGTTCGTCGCCTACTTGGTTTAGATGTCATCGCGAAACTCAAAAGCGACCTAAGTATCTTTTTGAAAAAGCAAGGTTCCGGAGTTTTAAGCCAATCTCTAAAAGAAGAGATGAATGCACTAGATGAGCAAAGAATTGATCACGAACGTAAAGCTGAAAAGCTTCGTGGTGAGGCTGATATTGTTGATGCTCAAATTGAGCTAGCATCACGCGATATTCTTAACCTGGAAAACAAACTTTCTCAGAATGGTGGTGCGTGGGCAAAAACCAGAGAAGATGAGCAACAAAAAGTTGAAAGCTTGCTTAAAGAGAAAGTCGAGCTTGAGAAACAGATTCGTATGGAAATGGAAACGAACCTTCCATTTTCACTTGCTCCGAAAGCAATGCAAAGGCTTCAAACTCAGATCAAACAAGAACAACAAGTTAAGAAGAAGCAAAACTTTGGTAATGAGCTAGATTCCTTCCTAGAAACTCTATGCTCAAAATATCCAAGCTTTGATACCGAGATGGCGCAAAGCGCAATTGCAGATAGCTTTAAAGCACACGTCGGTGAATTCGATTCATCAGAGCTTCTTTTGGATATATCTGATCGCCAAGCGAACACCATCGACTACCAGTTATCCAACCTATCGCAAGATTCTTTCTCTCGTTTTGACAAAGCACGAGTACGCCTAAGCAAAGTCGAAGAAGAGATCGACAACGCTTCAAATAATATCGCACGTGCACCAGAGCAAGAACAAGTGCAGGAGTTATTTGCAGATGTTCGCACTTTAGATAAGAAGAAAGAAAAACTGATTATCGAATATCATAATTTACTGGAAAAGGCTAAGCGAGAACTTCGACTAGCACTAGAAACAGCACGTCAAATTCAGAAGCTGCACGATAAGCACAAAGACCAATCAAACAAAGATCAAAGTATTAGTAATGCGCAAAACTCAATCTTATTACTAGATAAGTTTGGTGAACAGCTAACTAAAGCGCGTGTGAACCAGTTAGAAAATGAGTTCGTTCAATCATACAAGAAGCTTGCTCGTAAGGAAGATTTACAACTCACAGCTTCAATCAACCCAGCAACATTCGATGTTGAGTTAGTTGATGAACACGGTATTAAGATCAACCGTAAGGCGATGTCTGCTGGTGAGAAGCAGATCTACGCGATCTCGATTCTAGAAGCTCTTGGTCGTACATCTGGTCGTAAGCTTCCAATCATCATTGACACACCACTAGGTCGACTAGATTCACATCACCGTGACAAACTGGTAGAAAACTACTTCCCAACAGCAAGCCACCAAGTGGTGATTCTATCAACGGATACAGAGATCGATAGAAACTACACAAGTCTTATCCAAGACGATATTGCTCGTACTTATGAGATCTGTTTCGACGGTACAACTAAGGCTTCAACATTGAAAGACGGTTACTTCTGGAAAGAATCGATTAAGGAGGCTGTTTAATGCTACCTAACCGCATGAACTTAACCCGCTCTACTGAAGAACAGCTCAAAAAGCTAAAGGGTTATACAGGAATCACTCCAAACGTATCGGCTCGTATCGCTTTCTTCCGCTCCATCGAAAGTGACTTTCGATACCAAGGACAAGAAGCTAAATTAGATGGCTCACTGGTGTTAGATAAGTACACATGGCTTGGTGAAACCGGTGACGTAACTGAACTAATGCTGAAGATGTACTATCCAGAACTTGATACAAAAGAGTATCAACAGGCTTGGGCAGCACATGTCGAAGACGGGATAGCTTCAATTAGAAACCATAAAGCTCTTCATAGTCTCAGCCTAAGCATTTAATAATAAAGCCTAACTCACAAAGTTAGGCTTCATAATAATTATTATAAGCTATGCTGCAGGTTCGATATTTAGCTCGGTCCCATTAAATTTCGTAATCACCTTGTGACACTTAGAAGAACTGACTGCATCTCGCAAAAACTGCAAATCTAATCTTGAGTTTGTCTCCATCATAGAAATGACAGAGTTTAGTTTATCAGATTCGATTTCTTTTCCTAACGTCATTGCTGCTAAAGCAAATTCAGCTGCTTTATTAGGGTTAATCTCAATCCATATTTTGATAATAGAAGCCCGAACCCTATCAACAGGAATATTAATATCATTAGATATACCAATTAACCGTTCATGATGATCCTTTACGCTATTTTCAGCAATAGACTCTTCAAAAATATCATTTGATATATCTAGGCGCGTGGAAATCTCACCTACATTACTAATCAAAGTATCCCATATTTCAATATCAGGATTAGTTAACGTGGCAGATGGTAAAGCAATTGATTTTATGTCGGATTTATTCATTGAATCTAACTTGTGAGACATATCTGCATCAAAAACAGCAAATAAATCGTAGTTAATTGCTTGATGAGGCTTGAAATGCTTAATGATCTTTTCGATATTAGATTCACCATTAAGACCAATAAGTTCTTTCTCTCTTAAAAAG
>NZ_MCYD01001030.1:0-1819 GCF_002876325.1 Vibrio sp. 10N.261.52.A1 | reverse complement strand
GCGCATATATGATTTTTCAGTGGTGATTATGTTACAAATTTGATTTTTATATGCCATTTTAACCAATCAAAAGGTCATAAAAGACCATTCTTCTATATCCTATTGCTATAAAGAAAGAGTTGATAGATATTGAGTATATTGTGTTGCCAAAATGTCGGGGGACATCATGGATAATCAGAAAGAGACGCGTGTAGAGTTTGATTACACAACTTTTCTTGGCGCCTCGTGCAGTAAAAAATGGACTTTTCTGGAAGCACTTACCACTATCGCTCCAGTGTTCAGTACCGTTTGGCGAGACAGCATCAAAGAGCTAGCAAGCCCAGAAGATCGCTTATGGCAAATGGCACTAAAATCGATGTCTACACGTAAGAGTGATGAATCGAACATCGTTACTTTGCTTAAGCTTGCCAAATTAGAAGGCATCAATGAGCTCAAAGTAGTGATGCCATATTCTCTTGAAGAAGAGCAGATCGAATACATCGAATCGCGTAGTCATTTAGTGATTGCAGGTAATACTGGAGAAGAATTTACTATTCGACTGTAAGCCTTGTACCAGTGAGAGCGATGCTCAAACAAGACTGAAATTATATGTAAAAAGGGCCTCAATATTGAGGCCCTTTTTGTATCGTAACGGTGTTTAAATCGACAAGATGATTAATCGATTAGCCCGTAGTCAGCACGCAATACGTCGATGATCTCTTGTTTAGGGTTTTCGCTCAGTACAATCTCAGCGCCAGTAATCTTTGCTGCGATATCAAGGTAAGTGCGAGAAAGAGACATCAGGGCATCCAATGGCAATTCATTGTCACGCGCTAGCGCTTCACGCTCTGGCATACGCTCTTTATTCAGCAGAATATCGGCATCAGGGAAGTAGTTAAGTAGGAACTGACGGAAACCTTCTTTTGAGTTTTCAACGATGTTGCCATTGTTGTATTGCTCTGTATCCCAGATACGAGATGAGTCAGGTGTGCCCACTTCGTCCATGTAGATAAGCTTCTCGTTGCCTTGTGCATCGTTCACGTAACCAAACTCAAACTTGGTATCAACGAAGGTTTGGTCTACTTTCTCTAACGCGTCACTGATGACGTTAAAGCCTTCTTTCAATAGCTTCTCGTAGTGCGCGATATCGCTCTCTTGAGAGAAGTTAAACGCTGCAAAGTTATCTTGGATGTTCTGACGTGTGATGTTTACATCGTCCGCTTCTGGTACACCAGGAATGCCTTTCAAAATACCTTTAGTCGAAGGAGTGATTAGAAGCTCTGGTAGTTTCTTATCTTTCTCTAGACCTTCTGGCATTTCGATACCACAGAATTCACGCTCACCATTTGCGTACGCACGCCACATAGAACCTGTGATGTATTGGCGACAAATAGCTTCAATCATTACTGGGCGAGCTTTTTGTACAATCCATACGAATGGGTGAGGGATATCAAGAATGTGGCTGTCAGCAAGACCGTTGTCTTTAAAAAGCTTGAACCAATGGTTAGAAATAGCATTAAGCGCTGCGCCTTTACCAGGAACACCTTTCAGGTTGCCTTCACCACGCCAGATACAATCAAATGCAGAGATACGGTCACTGATCACCATGATAGCTAAAGGAGCATCAGGTGCTACGTCGTAGCCTTTCTCTTTAATTAGTCGTTGGCTATCTTCTTCAGTTAACCAGTAAACCGAACGAACCTTGCCACTGTGGACAGGTTTATCAGTGCGGATTGGGAGGTCATCATTTACGGCAAGAACTTGATCAGCGAGGCTCATTTAGACATTCCTATCTTTTATCAAACGTCATACAGAGAAGTGCAATGTGCACATGATTAGA
>NZ_MCYD01001029.1:0-1248 GCF_002876325.1 Vibrio sp. 10N.261.52.A1 | reverse complement strand
AGCAACTACAGCAAAACCGCGCCCTTGTTCCCCTGCACGTGCCGCTTCGATAGCGGCGTTTAACGCTAGTAGATTAGTTTGCTCAGACACATCGCGAATCACACCAACCACTTGGCTTATCTCTGTAACACCAGATTGAAGATCTCTGACCAAGTTATTTGCAGTTGAAATGTTCTCAGATACTTGAGATATGGTCGTTGCGGTTACCTGCATGTTTTTATCATTTTGGTTAGCGTGATCGACCACTTTGTTGGTACTCGCAGCGGTGTTTTCTGCATTCATCGCGACATCTGAAATGGTCGCGCTCATCTCTGTCATTGCGGTCGATAACAGTTCAAGCTGTGCATGTTGCGAATTCACACTGGTTGCTGCCTCTTCACTGGCCTGCGCGATATGACTTGCCATATTACTAGACAGATCCGCAGACTCGTTTGCTGTACGAAGCGTTGTTTGCAGTTTGTCGAGCATGGTGTCGATCTGGTGGCTCATATCGCCCAACTCATCTTTACGTGTCATGTTCATACGGACACGAAGGTCACCATCGGCAATTTTATGCGTGTTATCGATAAGCTTGTTAAGCGGGACGATTATGTTATTTGAAATCGCATAACCCATCGCAAACAGTAAGCCTGATAAAACAACTGCGACCATACCTTCTTTAAGTGCTAATGCGTAGAAAGCCTCTTGAATATCAGCGACCAGTATTCCTGAGCCGATAATCCAGTTCCACTCAGGGAAGAGTTGTACGTAAGAGATTTTATCTTTTAGCTCACCTTGAGGGCTCATCCACTGGTAATCAAGAAAGCCTTTCTCTTGAGGAGAGCGTGAGATCGTCACCATTTCACGCCAATGGTGCTTTCCTGCTCCGTCTTTCAAATTACCTGCGTTGGTACCATTAAGCTCAGGTTTGAGCGGATGACTAATAATGTTGAGCTGCTGGTTAAGAATCCAGAAGTAATTGGTGTTGTCATAACGAAGCGTCTTAATGGCTTGTAGCGCTCGCTCCTTTGCGACTTCTTCACCTAGTACACTACGTTGGCTGTAGTAATAGCCGGCTAAGCTTACTGCGGTTTCAACTTGAGCACTGAGCTTATCTTGCCGCTCTTCCATAGAGCTGGCTCTTTGCTGCATGAGGTTAAATGTAGATGCCATTACTAGCAGTACAACCGATAGAACGACAATTGAGGCGAGTTTTGACTTGATAGATAAGTTACTTAATTTCATAGCTGACTGACTTTATTATTTGTT
>NZ_MCYD01001028.1:0-3069 GCF_002876325.1 Vibrio sp. 10N.261.52.A1 | reverse complement strand
TCACCTTGATTCAATGTCACCTCTGACTCGTTTGAAACATTAGGCAAAACTTCTATATCAAAAGAACCAACCCACTCATCACCACTCAACAATAAGACCTTATATTTAATATTGTCATATAAAGCCTGCCTGCGCTCTGCTGGCGCATTATAAATAATCTGGGCACCGATTATATTAGCTAGTCCATTACGTGGGGCTTTAAGAATATTTAACGCTTTCACTTCACCATTAATATTTGGAAACAATTGGACTTCATCGCCATATTTGACTTGTAGAGACTTCGTTTCCAACAACGATACTTTCTTTTTATGCACATCAATAGTAACCGACTGTTCGGTGTACCCCCCTACGGGATCCTGCACCTTGACGCTCAATCGATACTTTTCACCTTCCAACGCTCCGTTCGGTACATGTATAGTCAATGTTTTCGATTGTGTACCACTCAATGCTAATCTAGCACCTTCTGTCTGAGTCCAAGTGACCTGATGTTCAGCTGAATCAACATCCGTAATCGTCGTTACTTCGAATACCACTTTCTCACCAGCTACAGCACCAACCTGAATCTTATTGAGCTTAAATTGGGGAACATCATTAACCGGCCTAATTTCAACCTCAACAGTCGCGTAATCACTTTGGTATCCACCACCATCAACAAGACGATAAGTAAAACTATCTCGTCCAAACTGGTTGTTCGAGGGGAAATATGTAATACCTCTGATAACACCTTTAGCTGGCTTACGACCTATCTCAATTGAATATGGGTGAGATCTCGGCAAATTAAGATCATTGGCCAATAAATTTAGCATAAACGGACTGTCTTCTTCCGTAACGACAGAGTCATCTACCACAATAGGCATGGATTGGCTTGGTTGTTCAAAAAGTACCGCAAAAGGGAAGTTTTGGCCGAAGCCACGACTCAAGCCTCGAGTTTTATAATCAGACATTGCCCCTGAGAATTGTGCTTTCCTCTGTCCATCACCCAAATAAGCATCTAAAAACTGTGTTGAATATTCAGGTGTGCCGTTTTCAATCTCTAAAACCAATAACTTGGATCCAAGTCCAAGCTTTACAGGCTCATCAAAAATAATCTGCCCTCCACCTTGCTGCGCAACACCTCGATGCAATAGACGGCCAGCGGCTTCATCAATCACAGCATTACCAAATCTTGATTGAAACGGATACTCAATCAGTCGATAAAACATCGGCATAGCAACACTCGTCGCCTTAGCGTAGAAGTGCAGCCCTGCAATATCCTCACGCCCCTCAACAACATCAATGGCGAAGCCAAGCACGTTTGTATTTGTACTATAACGGGGATAAGTTCGGCCAAATGACGTGACCCAAGACGACTTAGTGGCCGCGTTGGGGATAGCTAGAGAAAATGTTGCCTTATCAGCATCACTACTAATATTTGAGATGGTTACATCGGTACTTCTTCCTGCGGTAATGTCAGTCAAAGATGGTTCAGAATCATCAGAGATATTCGTCACTGCCTCTCTGCCGGGAAAAACATCGCCCGAGTCACCGGATGAAAAACCACTCTCAAGTAGCCCATCGCCATCAGCCTGAAATACCTGAACCTGCATAGGGCCATCACTATTGAACTGGTTATCTATATTTACCGCCGTAATGAGCAAGCCTTCGCCACGAAGTGCTTGGTCATAATCGGCTTTGCGTCGGTTCTCAATATAAGCTCGAGGCCCAAACTGCTTTAAGTATGGGTCAAGGTGAATCACACTTTCCCCCTTAAGAGTGTCAATTTGGACCAGGCCATTCTCTGAAAGAACGGTTGGCTTAAGAAAACCTGACGCCTCTTTACTCCATGCCAGCATGTTTACTGGAGTCTGACCTGCGTATTCGTCGCTAGGCTTTCTTGCCCAGCTTCCGCCTCCCATCAAACCCCAATGTCCAATTGAGCCGTCATGCTTATGAGAGTAAAGATCCGGCAAACCCAACATTAAATGCCCAAGTTCGTGCGCTATTACTCCCATGGTTGACTGATGATCGTCTTGATAATCAGCAAACAAACAATAAGCGCTGATTCGCTTTCCATCAATCTCGACGGTACTGTGTGCGTACTTATGAGGCCAAATCGTTGGAGTCTTTCGTGTACCGCTAGATTTATCATTACCCGCAAAGACGAACATAACGGAGAGTTCTTGAGGCGAGATGCTATCGTCATTGTTCGAGTCGTATTGAGCAAGATTGAAATCCACGTCTAAGGCTTCATACGCTTTTTCAAACACATTATTGAGTTTAGTTTGGCAATTACGCTCTGATTTGGAGTGGCAGTTTGGATGTTCAATATCTAGAGTGACATTAATGACACCGTCATTCTTTGTTCCTTCACTCTCTTTCGCTGGAACAACTTTATAGTTACCGTAGCTATTTTTTAGAAAGTAATCTTGGACGCTTTGTTGATTGGTTCCAAATATCGTCGACTGAAAGTCATGGTCCACTTTTTCGTTTGAAAAGCTAACTTGTACCACTAATAATGGCTGCTCTATGATTTTATTATTTAAAGCTTGGCTTTCATGCGAACTTTGGTTCCTTATATAATTAAACCTCTTGTTGTTAGCCGCGGGTGATTCAATTAGTTCATTGAAATATGTTGGCTCTATTCTTATATGCCTAACATTAGATTCAGAAGGTACATCTGTCTCACTCGAAGCTAGAACTCCAGTGGAAACTATTCTGCCTTGCTCTTCTTCATTCTTTTCATATCTAGCAAAATACCATTGACTGTCAAAGTCTTGGATATAGAGGCTACCTGTTTGGTCTTGATACCAAAACATATGCTGAGAGCCCATTAACCGTAGTTCTTTAGAACTGCCGTCAACAAAAGTTATCGTATGCCAAATTGGTGCAGGTAAAGTGCTTGCTTGTACTGTAATAACAGCTAATAACGCTGTTATGAAGGTACAAATTAGTTTTGTCCTCATTAGGATAATCCCATTAATAATTCTTTCTCAATAAGAGATAATTGATGCGTTAAATGCAACGCGACTTTATCAATGGGGATTTATGTAAACCAATTAAGTTTCTAACTAAACCTATAAATAATAATTA
>NZ_MCYD01001027.1:0-322 GCF_002876325.1 Vibrio sp. 10N.261.52.A1 | reverse complement strand
GTGCTTTCAGATTTCACACACGCTACATACACAAAGTCTAGATACTTAGTTTCAATTGAGAATCCCGGTCCATCTTCCAACTGCAACTGATCAAGCATTCGAAAACTCCAACAGATTACTGAAACCTAATCTGATTTGCTGATGTGGACTCTTTCAAGTTGAGTTCGTTTCAAGCTTATCAATTAACGTCGCTCTCGTTACTTAAGGTTCAATGAGCTCGTCTCTGAAACCCAAATGAAATTATGAACAAGCTACATTGAATTCAAAATATGTGCGTAGTTAATTTCACAGGTTGCAAGTTGACAATAAGTGACAACGCAAC
>NZ_MCYD01001026.1:0-373 GCF_002876325.1 Vibrio sp. 10N.261.52.A1 | reverse complement strand
TACTTGACCACTTCAAAAACCTTATTAATAAGCCTATAGTATTATATGAACATTTTTCGCTTGTCTTATACCTCCGAAGAAATAACAACGGTTAGGAGATATTCCAATTATAAGCAAGGCATCATACATCCATTAGAGCGTTCCCGGACACGAACCATAAGGGAGTCGTTATCGGATAATCGCAAAGCATTTTCTGGCCAAAGCTTTTTAGCGCCATCATATTGATAATGTGCAATGCGTTAAAATTTTGTCAGAGAAGCATCTGGACAGAAAGCACTTAGGCTTTTTACCCTATTTCAACTATCAAGTATTGGAAAAGAACTAATTTGCAGTGCTGCAAAATGTAACTCACATGATTCAATACACTAGGTGC
>NZ_MCYD01001025.1:0-2533 GCF_002876325.1 Vibrio sp. 10N.261.52.A1 | reverse complement strand
TACAATAACTTATATTACATCGACATCCTGGGTATTTATGGTGTTCTAACTGTGTTTGTTATCTGTTAGTCGATTGTTAATCGCTGTGCTGGTCACGTTAATTATTTAATTGCGTCTATATGATGAGCTCGAATTTATATAACAACAACGTCAGCTAGGAAGAATAATGAAAGCATATGTATTTGATGGAAAAGACAGCGCGAAATTGGAAGAACGTCCAATCCCTACAATTGAGAAGCAAAGCGATGTCATCGTAAGAATCGAGAAAACCACAATTTGTGGTACGGATTTACATATATTAAGAAATAACGTTGCGACATTTAAGCCAGGCACAATCATGGGCCATGAAGGGGTTGGTATCGTCGAAGAATGCGGTGAGTTGGTGAGTAAGTTTAAGCCAGGCGATCGCGTGATCGTGTCATGTATTACTTCATGTGGTAGCTGCAAAATGTGTCAAGTGTCTAAATTTGGTCAATGTTTAGATGGTGGCTGGCTACTTGGTAATGAAATTGATGGCTGCCAAGCGGAATACGTTCGAGTTCCTTATGGCGATACAAGCCTGCATCTTGTCCCTGACGACATCGATACAGACTCTCTGGTTTTATTGAGCGATATTTTCCCAACGGGTTACGAAGTGGGTGTATTAGATGGTCAGGTTCAGCCAGGTTGCTCTGTTGCCGTTATTGGTTGTGGCCCCGTTGGCCTTGCAGCTCTGATGACCTCTAAGTTCTTCACTCCAAGTGAAATCTATGCAATCGATACTAACCCTCATCGACTGCAAGTGGCTAAAGAGCTAGGTGCAACCCATGCGATCGATAACTCAGATGGCAGCGCCGTACAGCAAATTCTTGACATGACAGATGATGTGGGTGTCGACGTGGTGATTGAGGCTATTGGCATTCCTGCTGGTTGGGATATGTCTCAGAAGTTGGTGTGCCCAGGAGGCAACATTGCAGTGCTTGGTGTTCATGGTAAATCTGCAACGATTAACCTAGAAGACATGTGGAAACGAAACTTCACTATGACAGCTGGCATGGTTCATACCAATACAACGCCAATGTTAATCAAGCAAATTAGAGCGGGTTATCTGGAACCTCAAAAACTGATTAGTCACCAGTTCAATTTAACAGAGTCAGAAGAAGCTTATTCAACATTTATCCATGCTTCAGACCACAAGTCGTTGAAAGTCATCATTTCTAACGATTGTTCATAAACAGCGAATTGTTGAGGTTAGCTTGATTAGTAAACCATTTAAAATACTAGTGATAGGTTTAATCGTGAACCTATCGATCGGTATCCTATATGTATGGGGCGTTTTCAGTGAACCTTTGGCTGAGGCGCTAGGTGTTGATCCTAAGGACGTAGATGGGCCTTACCAGACTTCCGTGTTCGCATTTTCGGTAAGTCTGTTTTTGGCTGGGGTATGGCAAGACAAAATAGGGCCAAGGAAGGTCACAATACTTGGTGTGTTTCTTGTCGGGGCGGGGCTTTTAGCGTCTGGTTATGCCTCAACATTAGCGGAATTGCAGGTTACCTTCGGGTGTATGGTCGGTGCGGGGATGGGCTTTGCTTATGCCTGTATTGGTCCGTGCACTATGAAGTGGTGGCCAGAGAACAGAAAGGGGTTGGTTAGTGGCTTAACCGCTGGTGGGTTTGCGATGGCGGCACTGTATTTGGCTCCGTTATCGACCGTTCTCATCGAACACTATGGCATCTTAGATACGTTCAAGATCCTTGGTGTCGGCTTGCTCTTTATGATCCCAATGGCTTCTCTGCTGGTTAACCCACCCAAAGGGTATGTTTCAGAAATTCCCGGAGGAAAGACTACGGAATATGGCTCAGACATAAACATCCAGTGGCTAGATATGCTGAAAACCCCTCAATTTTACCAGATCTGGTTAATGTTCATGGTGTCATCAGCAGCAGGCATCATGCTTATCGGCTCTATTGGCAACGTTAGTAAATCGCTAGGATTAACCGCTGAAGAAATTGCGTTAGGTATCATTTTATTAGCGATTTTTAATACCGCAGGGCGAGTTATTGGCGGCGTTGTATTCGACAGGATAGGGCGTGTTCATACACTGGGCTTAATATTTATGTTGCAAGCGGTCAATATGGTCTTTTTTACAACCATTGAAACGACCATTCCTCTCATGATCGGTATCTCCGCAGGCGCCATGTCTTATGGTGCGTTATTTGGTGTTTTCCCTCCAGTAACAGCGGTGGATTATGGTCTGAAGACGTATGGAACCAACTTTGGAATACTCTATTCAGCATGGGGTGTGTCAGGGTTCTTCGGAGGAATACTCGCTTCCGTAGCGGGGACGGCTGAAAACACTTATTTGGCTTACGCTGCGCTGTTGGTTTCAATCACCGTAATGAATTACTTAATGAAACCCGTTGATAAGTCTGTGCTATTAAAAGACGAAGTTAATCTGGAATACTAAACGTGAGATCGGTGAGGCTCTTATCAGATTCAGAGTCTCTACCGATAACGTGTTTCCACCTAATGTTGGCTTGGGCAATCTAAGCC
>NZ_MCYD01001024.1:0-6559 GCF_002876325.1 Vibrio sp. 10N.261.52.A1 | reverse complement strand
TGAAGTTCAGTTCGCTGAAGAGAAACTCGACATCAACAAGCCGCTTGATATTACGTTCTCAAACGTAACGTTCAATTACCCTGATTCTGAGCGCAGTGTTCTGAACGCTGTCGACCTAACGATTCCTGCAACGAATAAGGTCGCAATTGTGGGTCAAACGGGTTCGGGTAAATCGACACTGATTCAGCTTCTAACTCGCTACTGGGATCCTAAGAAAGGTTATATCTCTATCGCGGGCATTGAACTAACACAATGGAACGAATCACAACTGCGTGAATCGATCAGTGTGGTCAGCCAGCGTGTCGACATCTTGAATGGCAGCCTACGCGACAACCTGTTGATTGCGAAACCAGATGCTAACGATGAACACCTAGCTAACATCCTTAAAGACGTTGGCCTAGAAAAGCTACTTGAGAATGATGGTCTTAATAGCTGGTTAGGTGACGGTGGTCGTCAACTGTCTGGTGGTGAGAAGCGCCGTGTTGGTATTGCACGTGCCATTCTTCATGATGCCCCTATCCTGCTGCTTGATGAGCCAACCGAAGGCCTAGATAAGCAAACTGAGCAGAGCATCATGGCACTGTTTGAGAAGCATTTTGAAGGTAAGACAGTTATTTTCATTACACACCGTTTGATTGGTCTGGAAGCGATGGATTCTATCGTTCTGATTGAACAAGGTGAGATTGTAGAACATGGCTCTCACGAGACACTGTTGAACGAACAAGGACGCTATTTCCAACTTCGTCAGGCAATCTAGTCGCTTCATCGATGACAAAGAAACTTCCAAAGCCCGAGTTTATACTCAAGGCGTTCTACTAATTTGTTGAAATTAGCGTAAGAAGAAGGGAGACAGCGTCTCCCTTCTCTTTTTTATGCAATTTGTAGTATCTCAAGCAATATATCACCATTCTTTTCCGACCCAATACAATGATGCTCGCAAACAAGAATGAAGATATACAAGCAATACCAACTCATTACTAATTTGCCTTGTTAACATTTTCCAGAGCAATGCAATACATATCGAGGGGCCCTTCAAGCATTCCTACATTCAGCGTCGATAGGCTGTCACTACAATTTAACGCAAGTGCATAACCATGAAGGTAATCGACCAATAGATCCAATGCATTTTTTGCTGAATCAGCATCTAGATTCAATGGCTCTATAACAACATGGAATCACTCAATAAATACAGCAGCAGGGCTTGTAGAACTCATAGTGAGGAGCGTTTCTAGTAATCCGGGATAATTGTTTAGTAAAGTTAAGTAGCTACTACATAATTCATTTAGCTCTAACTTCCAGCTATCACTTACCTTCGGTTCATAGATGTCTTCTATCAATGAAGTGGTGATCGCCTCTAATAGTGAATTTTTATTGCTGAAATAATGGTAAATCGCCATTGCATCAACATTTAAACTTGAAGCTAGCATTACGAATGCTAGGGATTTTCCCTTCTTCTTGCATCAATGTCTTAGCCATATCCATGATAGCTTGTGTACTAAGTTGGCTGCCCGAGCCTTTTGGTCGCCCGCGTTTTTTCTCCTTGACAGACATTCTCCCTCCTCGCTAGACTAATATTAATTTCTACGCTGTAGAATAATTATAACCGATGCTGAACTTGAAGCCAAGGGATGAGCTATAGCTAGTTCCGCATAACTCAGAAAGAGATGAAAATATTAAATGTTCTGTATATATCGCAACCAGTGTAGATGGCTTTATTGCTAAAAAAGATGGCAGTGTTGACTGGCTGCATACGGCTGGAAATTCTGAAGCAGGTTCGGCTGATCCAGCAGATATGGGCTGGGCTGAATATATGGCCTCTGTTGATTGCCTGATTATGGGGCGTAAATGTATGGAGGTGATTTCAAACATGAATCTGGGGGCCAGAGCAGTGGCCGTATGGTGATATGCGAATCATTGTACTGAGTAACACGTTGAAGGAAGCTCCAGATAACATGAAAGATAAAGTCGAGATGTATTCTGGCGATCTTCATGCGTTGGTATCTAAGCTCGAAAGCGAAGGACATCGGCATGCCTACATCGATGGTGGCACCACTATTCAAGCTTTCATTAATCTTCAATTGATCAATGAAATGACCATTACACGAGCCCCTGTGTTATTAGGTGAAGGTATTCCGCTGTTTGGTAAAACGATTAAAGACATCAAACTAGAGCAAGCACAGGCGACTGCTTTTGCTAACGACTTTGTACAGGTGAAGTACACGGTTAATTATCAATAAAAGCCTCTGATTCATTCCACCATAAACGACAACTGACTTAAGATATTTACAACTCATGAAAAGCATCAATATTATTAACGCAAGACAAAACAACCTTAAGTCAGTGGATATTCAAATCCCACGCAACCAGATTGTCGTCTTTACTGGTGTTTCGGGCTCGGGCAAATCATCACTAGTGTTTGAAACCATTAATGCTGAAGCTCAAAGACAGCTTTACGACACACTGGGTACTTACGCGCAAAGTCATTTACCTAAAGTCCCTAAACCGGATTGCGATCTTATTGAAAATATCTCCCCTGCTATTGTGATAAAGCAAAAACGTAGCTTGGGAAGTTCGCGATCAACAGTAGGAACAACAACCGAGATTTACACCTATTTACGTTTACTGTTTTCTCGTATCGGAACACCTTTGATTGGTGCTTCGAGCCATTTTTCCTTTAACTCTCCAGAAGGTATGTGCCTGAGTTGCAATGGCACAGGGCAGATTATGGATATTGATATCGATAGAATTCTTGATACGAGCAAGTCGCTAAATGAAGGGGCGATTTTGTTCCCTGACTTTAAAGTTGGTGGTTGGCAGTGGAAATATATTGCTTTAGGTGGGCAATTTGATTGTGATTTACCCGTTAATCAATTTACGCAAGAAGACTATCAGAAACTGCTTTATGGTTTTGAAGAAAACATCGCTCTCAATACTGGTGATTTGGGATTAGACATTACATATGAAGGCGTAATTGTGAAAATTAACCGCCTATATGTACACAAAAAACAAGATACGTTATCTAAAAAGAAAAAGCAGATCATCGAGCAGTATTTGTCCGTTCAAGATTGTCATACTTGTCATGGAGCGCGTCTAAATCAACAAGCCCTGAGTGTTAAAATCAACGGCTACAATATTGATCAAGTCTCGCATTTTGATATCGATCACCTAAAGCAGTTTGTCGATGCGATTGATGAAGCTCATGCCCACACCATCATCGAGCAGATCGATAATAAGATCAGCCACCTTATTGATATTGGTCTGGGGTACTTATCACTGTCTCGTGACATATCAACACTATCTGGCGGTGAAGCACAGCGTATTAAACTCGCGAAGCAGCTTGGCTCTAGCCTAACTGAAATGCTGTATATTCTTGATGAGCCAAGTGTCGGCTTACACCCGAAAGATGTTCATCACCTCAACAATCTATTATTCAGCTTGCGAGATAAAGGCAATTCCGTGTTGGTGGTTGAACATGATCCCGATGTAATAAAAATTGCCGATCATGTCATAGACGTTGGCCCCAAAGCGGGGCTAAATGGCGGTCAGATTGTGTTTCAAGGTACGTACCCTGAGCTATTAACATCAGAGGGTGCCACTGGAAAACTGTTAAGCCAAAGCATTTCGCTTAAAAGCCGTGTACGGCAAGCCCTCAGCCATTTTGAGATAAAAAATGCGACGGCGAATAACCTTCGCAATGTGAATGTGAATATTCCCAAAGGGATCATGACTTGCGTCACGGGTGTTGCTGGTTCGGGGAAAAGTTCGCTTATTCATCATGAATTCCTATCCCGTTACCCCGATGCGATTGTGATTGATCAATCGGCTGTTGGTCAGTCTGAGCGTTCAAACGCGGCTACCTATACTGGGTTGTTTGATGAAATTCGTAAGGTATATGCGAAAGCCAACAATGTAAAACCTTCAGTTTTTAGCTTTAATTCCGAAGGAGCTTGCTCACATTGTAAAGGGTTGGGTTTTGTTGAAATGGAAATGGCTTTCCTTGATCCTATTCGTACCCAATGCAGTGAATGTGAAGGAAAACGCTATAATGAGGCGACCTTGAAGTATCAGTATCAAGATTTGAATATTGCCGAGTTACTCGAACTCACTATCGATAAGGCAGTTGGGTTATTCAACCAAGAAAAGATAACGAAAAGAATTAAGGTGCTGCAACAAGTAGGCTTGGGGTATTTAACGATGGGTCAACCATTGGCCTCTCTTTCTGGCGGAGAGTGTCAACGAGTTAAGCTTTCAAGTGAGCTGCATAAAACAGGTAATGTGTATGTGCTAGATGAGCCAACAACTGGGTTACATATGTCTGATGCCAATAAAATTATCGAAATCCTTAATGAGTTGGCTGCCAGAGGAAATACGGTGATAGTCATCGAGCACAACCTCGATGTGATGACACAAGCTGATTGGATTATCGATATCGGCCCAGATGGCGGTGAGAAAGGAGGACAACTCATGTTTGAAGGTACACCGAAAGCGCTGATTGAAGAATCGGATTCTCAT
Source organism: Vibrio sp. 10N.261.52.A1 (assembly GCF_002876325.1). NCBI lineage: Bacteria > Pseudomonadati > Pseudomonadota > Gammaproteobacteria > Vibrionales > Vibrionaceae > Vibrio > Vibrio sp. 10N.261.52.A1. The sequence goes on along the minus strand of NZ_MCYD01001024.1, from coordinate 2,047 downwards.
ACAGCAACATATTTAAAAAGCCATGTGACGCCTCAGAACTGCTGATGTATTATTACCCGCTGAACTAGCGTAAAAATCTAGCTCAGTTGTTCCTGAGTGTTTTTCTTAGACAGCTTCAATTATGGTTCGCTATGAGAGCGGAAGTAAGCCAGAAGTCTAACGATCAAAGTAGATAATCTTCTCAAAAGATACCTTCCCTTTTGCTAACCCTAGGCGCATCGCAGGTGTTTGTTTGTCTTCTGTGTCATTGTGTATGTAGTTGTAAAACAACCTAAAAAGCTCTGATACCTTGATAAGCATTGATGGGTTGTAAACGCTGTAACCATACCACACCCTCCTTGAGTTAGCCCCAGTAGAGAACGGTCTTTCTAGTATGTTGACCCGCCTTCTTGCCTGCATAAAGAACCTGTCGATACCATGTAAGCTTGCTCGCTTATAAAGGTTTACTTGATGATCAATTGTATACCGTAAGATATTCGTTAACGCTGCAACCATTTTTTCAGGCTCTGATTTGGTAGCGAATGGGTACTTCAACCAAAGCTCCTTGCCATGATTGCACCTCTTCATTAACTCCATCTCTTCAATGATAAGCGATTGTATTGCTGCCTGTTTTTCTGCGTAAGATAAGGATGTGTAGTTTAACCCTAGCTTCTCTTTTACCTTTCGATGGCTCTCTCTTATCAAGATGCGTTTTTGGTCTACTGTCAAATCCTTGGTGGCTTTGACATAGAAAGCATCGGCTGTACCTGATTGTATTCGTTGCTTAAATGCAGTCATGAATGAATTTTTAATGCCTGTTTCCTGATCTAACGAGAATCGAACTTTCTCAACATTCCGCAACAGATCATTAAGCAGAAGAAAATGACTGTACATGGTGTACTCGCTATGAACTAGCATTCCATTGGCTGGCGGTTTAACAGTGCCATCTATAATTTCGCTGGACTCAACATGCTCCCTGTCGCTTTCAATGAGGTATTTTTCTTCGATTTCGCCCTCTAATGAGCCTTGTGACCGTTGTTTTCTAGCTGAGCGGGACATCGCATCTTGATAATCTCGCTCTAACCATAATCTGGCATGTTTACGAAATGGGGTTTGATTCTTGTAGTCATTTAGCAAGATAGTTTCCCTCTCCACAGCCTGTGCATTGAGCGAGGGGTCAAAATTGAAATGCCAACCAAACACATAGCTAGAATTATTATCTGCCGTACCCAAAGCAAGGAACTCAGTGTTCCTTTTATCTTCCCGACTGATCCAGGTACTGACCTGTACCTGCCTGTCGGTACTTAGGTAAAGTCTTTCAGCATTGCATTTTTCAATGAGCTTTCTTTCTCGCTCTTGAACGAACCCAAGAGCTTGCTCATATAACCAGTCCACTTTGTGGTAGAAGGTTGCTGGTGATATATCCAGAATCTCGCAGCAGCGCCTGATAGGCACCTTTGTTCACCAGTAACTTAAAGAGGGTTTTGTTGATTTCAGAACGGTTTTGTCTTCTTCGTTTTGAACCAGTAGAGAACGTTTTGCGACAAGATTTACATTGAAATCTTTGAGAACCATTGGTTTTGCCAATTTTTGAATAAGACTTAGGGCTGTCAGTAATTGAAACAGAATGATTGTCACACTCTGCATTTGGGCAGGAATAGTCCTTGTCACTTAGGTATGATTTGAGCCTTGTGTACTCTTCATGTATACCTAAGTTGCTCTTAATGGGCGTAATTTCCCCACACCCTTTGCACTTCAACCCCGGCAAACCTTTACCAAGGCCACTAATGGCGTAGTGGGAGTCCCGTTTACTATGTTGACTTTTGTTGTTTGTGGATTTATCTTGCTGATTCCTTTCAGAAATCATCCCGAATTGGTCACAGTTTGGGTTCTTGCATGTATTGACCTGAATGCCTTTATGAGCATGAGGTATCTTCACACTTGATGTTGATGACTCTTGGCAAGATTTTTTACCCATAAAAAATGACCCATACCATTATAACTAGCTGTATTATAGGTCATTTTCATAATTAGGTCGCGAATTTCAACAAATTAGTAGAACGCCTTG
>NZ_MCYD01001023.1:0-3233 GCF_002876325.1 Vibrio sp. 10N.261.52.A1 | reverse complement strand
CTTTTAAACTCAAAAAGTAGCGACGATAACAAGTCTGAATGTTCTGTCTGAGAGGCGGTCTTAGAAGGCGTTGTCTCTGAACCCATATTGCCTCTCATCAAGATTTTTATTCATGATTAAAGGTTAGTCCATCTGGGCTGCTTTTCTACTTGAGTCCTTCGCAAGACATCAAAAATAAACGAAATAATTCCTTCCATTTTCTACAGTCCGACTATACTTAATTTACGACTCAAAGCAGTCGTAAAGAATAGGCTTTTTGATTTACCTAAGTAAAAAAATTGGTTATATCCATATGATATAGCTTAAAAAACTGCCAGGCTAAATGGATTTAGTTGGTCTAAAAAGCGCTAGCTCCCCCTAGCGCTTTTTCTTTTGCATCAGTCAAATTTACTCACGTATCTTCAACCACTTAAAGCGAGAAACGAGTCCATTTTTTTGCTCGCCAGCGGTACGCCATAATGATGCCTCGGAACCATTCATCCATCGCGATCGCCATCCAAGCACCAAGCACACCATACCCCCAGTGCACGCCGAGTAAATAGCTCATGGCAACCCCAATGCCCCACATGCTGAGGATGCCCATTTTTACTGGGAACTTAATATCGCCAGCGGCTTTCAAGCATGAGATGAAAATGAGGTTAAATACTCGACCGGCTTCGAGAATGATTGACCCCGCAATCAGCCCTGCCGCTAATGCGATGATCTCAGGATCTTGTGTGAACAAGTCGAGAATCTCATAGCGGAATAGGTAAACCACACAGGTGATCGTGGTTGAGGCGATGAAGCCCACCACAAAGTAGCGCTGTACACGTGACGTGATTTCATCGATCCACCCCTTACCAATGTAATAACCGGTTTGAATTTGGCTACCTTGACCAATGGCTAAAGCAAAGGCGAACGAGAGACGTGCGATGTTCTGAGCGTAGGTAAATGCCGCCAGTGATGATGTGCCCATCTGAACGACAAAGAAGGTAATGCTGATCTGTGCCATGTTGTAAGAGAGTACTTCACCCGCGTTCATCGAGCCGATCTTCATTATCTTCTGATAGATAGATTTCGGTACCGATTTAAACTGTTTCACGGGTAGGTCTATGCCTTTGCTTCTGACCACCCCAATTAAGATAAGCATGCCAATTATTTGGCTAGTCACGGTTGCAATGGCTACCCCTTGAACGCCGTATACCGGTAAACCAAAAGGTTGATAGAGCGCGCAGTAGTTGCCGAAGATATTAATCACACCTGCAATCATGTTGATGACCATTGGAGATTTAGAGTAACCATGACTGCGGAGGATAGTAGTGAGTACCACACCTATCGTGACGTTGAAAGTGAGGGCTCCGCTGATGAACAAGTACTCTTGTGCGTACTGCTCAACCTGAGCTTCAAGCTGATAAAGCGGAATAAAGTACTCTGCACCCAGCACCGCGAAAATACTCAGCAATACACCGGTAATGATGGCCAATATGATGCTGGCAACGCCGACTTGCGCGCTTTCTTGATCGCGTGAGGCGCCATTGTATTGGGCAATGAGAATACCAGTACCACTGCTGACCATGGTCGATACGATGATTAGGAAAAAGGATATCTGAGAGATAACACCAACGGCAGACACGGCTTTGTCTGAGTATCCAGATAACATGAATACATCACTGGTGTTTAGTGCAGTTCGAAGCAGTACTTCGATGAAAATTGGCCAAGTGAGCGCAACGATTCCCATGCGTTTGTTTAGGGTGGAATCAGCATTAGGCATTTAGGTTTTCTCAAAAAAAGGGAAGGCGAGACTATAGTTTAGTGGTTATTGGGTAAACGACTATCAAATTAATGTCCGGATTACGAATAAGGGTAAAGATATTTTGAATAAACCCGTATTGCCCACATTCTAGCTCTTTGCGGTGAAACTTATTCGCGTGTTTCATGGTGTGATTCGACCGGATTTCAGCCACTGAAAAATAGCAACAAAAGCTCAATGAGCAGGAGTGAGAGTAAAAGGATCATGGTAGGCCAGGTGCTATGACAGCTTGCCGTTTGCTTACATTGTTTCTATGTGTCAAGGCCACCTATAGCTGGCAGCCTTTTTATTCAAATGAAAGATAAGCTACTTTGTCGTGTCTCGTAGCTTGAGCTCGCTCGGCACGTAAACTCTTAATGGTATGCTTCGGGCGTCACGAGACTTTTCAATCAATAAGTTAACACTTTGAGTTCCCATTAATTCAGAATGAATACGGACGGTTGATAAAGATGGGAAGGTAAACTTAGCTGTTGGGCAATCATTGATGCTGATCATCGCTATGTCATCTGGAATGCTTAATCCATGTTCATGAATGGCACGTAAAACACCGATTGCGATTGAGTCTGATGCGATAAATATTGCTTTGGGATAGTTATCACTTTTTAGCATTTGATTCGCCAGGTTGTAGCCTGAAGAACTAGAGAACTCGCCTCGGTAGATATCTTGTTCGCTGACGACGTTCTTCAAATAACCGTATTCTGCAAAAGCTATCTCACGAAGATCTGGGGTGCGACTGTCGTATTGCCCGCCAATGAAACCAATGCGCTCGTAACCTTGGTTAATGAAAAAATTGGTGATTTCTTTGCTGATGCGGGCGAGGTCAATATCAACGGAGTCATAAAGTTCTGAGTGATCTGTATAGTTAACAAAGCAGATGTTACTCGTGAGTTTCTTTGCTTGTTCAATAACTTCTTTAGTCATCCTGCCAACGAGTAAAATGCCGCTAACTTGGCGTGAATTTGTCTGTATTTTACTTTCGTAACAGTTGATTAGGCCAATATTCATCTTTTCGCACTGGTTCTCGATGCCGTGGCGAATTGATAAGTAGTAAGGGTCCTTAACTTCAGCGTCCTGTTTGTAGTTATACAGTGCAAGAAAGTGGTGCTGCTTTTTGTTACTCGCCGTTTTACGCGAGCTACTGATTTTATAATCTAGCTTATCTGCAATTTCAAAAATACGCTTTTTGGTCTCCGCTTTGACGCTTAATGTTGGATCTTCATTGAGAACTCGAGAAACGGTAGCTAATGAAACATTAGCTTCAAGCGCGATATTTTTTAACGTAGCCATACTCACTTCCTGTAATTGGAACATTGCGCTGCTTTGAAATTTTTCAGTTTAAAGGCAATGTATCCCTTGATTGCATAGTCCCATCGCAGTCAAACGAAAGGCCATACATTAGCGGTCAGTAAAATCAATGTTTAACCACTTTATGTTGTTTTGAATC
>NZ_MCYD01001022.1:0-8702 GCF_002876325.1 Vibrio sp. 10N.261.52.A1 | reverse complement strand
AGACACAATCGTGTTCCTTCCTAGTTATGATTCGCCACGTTCATTATTGAGCGAGACGCGCCAGAAATTGCTATTTTATGCGCCAACTCTCGTTAGCGCAATATTTGGACGCATTAGATCTTTCAAAAATTGAAAAAAATGCGTTCCTTTTGTTTAACCACGCTCTGCAATGATTGCTTTTGCAACATTGTTAGGCACTTCAGCGTACTCACTAAACTCCATAGAGTAAGAAGCACGACCTTGTGTCGCAGAACGTAAATCAGTTGAGTAACCGAACATGACAGACAACGGAACTTGTGCACGAATTATCTTCAGGCCAGCTGTCCCCTCGTCCATACCTTCGATGATGCCGCGACGACGGTTAATATCGCCAACAACGTCACCCATCCAGTCTTCTGGAGTAGTCACTTCAACTTTCATCATAGGCTCAAGCAGAACTGGTTGCGCTTCAAGTGCACCCGCTCTGAAAGCCATAGAGGCAGCGATTGTAAACGCCATCTCACTTGAATCTGTTTCATGGTAAGAACCATCATATAGTGTAGCTTTGATATCCAGAACTGGATAGCCAGCAAGCACACCATTGTTCATCTGTTCTTCAACGCCTTTAGCTACTGAAGCGATAAACTCTTTTGGTACTGTACCATCGGCAATTTCATCCACGAAGACAAAGCCTTCGCCAACTTCTGATGGTTCCAGTTTCAGCCATACATGACCGTACTGACCTTTACCACCGTGTTCACGGATAAATTTACCTTCCGCTTTCGCTGTACCACGAATTGTTTCACGGTAAGCCACTTGCGGGTTACCAACGTTGCAGTTCACGCTAAATTCGCGCTTCATACGGTCAACGATGATATCTAAGTGTAGTTCACCCATACCAGAAATCAGTGTCTGGCCTGTCTCGTCATCCATATCGACGCGGAACGATGGGTCTTCTGCCGCTAATTTACTTAGCGCGATAGTCATTTTATCTTGATCGGCTTGTGAGCTTGGCTCTACAACGATCTGAATAACTGGGTCTGGGAATTCCATGCGCTCTAGAACAATCTTATGGTTCTGGTCACACAGAGTTTCACCAGTGGTTACATCTTTTAGGCCGATAATAGCCGCGATGTCACCTGCTCGTACTTCTTTTACTTCTTCACGCTTGTTTGAGTGCATTTGTACAATGCGACCTAAACGTTCACGTTGTTTCTTCACAGAGTTGTAAGCTGTTTTGCCGCTTTCAACAACACCAGAATAAACACGGATGAAAGTTAGAGTACCAACGAATGGGTCTGTTGCGATCTTGAATGCTAGCGCTGAGAACGGTTCTTTGTCGTCCGCGTGACGCTCTGCTTCATTCTCATCTTCATCGATGCCCTTAATTGCAGGTACATCAACTGGAGAAGGAAGGAAATCAACCACTGCATCTAGAACAGCTTGTACACCTTTGTTTTTGAATGCACTACCACAAGTTGCTAGTACGATTTCATTGTTAAGGGTACGAGTACGAAGACCTTGTTTGATTTCAGCTTCTGTCAGCTCACCTTCTTCAAGGTACTTATCCATTAGCTCTTCAGAGGCTTCTGCCGCTGCTTCAACAAGTTCTGTACGATATTCTTCAGCCATTTCTTGCATGTCTGCTGGAATGTCTTCGTACGTAAAAGTCATGCCCTGGTCAGCTTCATTCCAGTTGATTGCCTTCATCTTGATAAGATCGACAACACCTTGGAAGTTTTCTTCAGCGCCAATGTTCAGTTGAATCGGAACAGGAGTCGCGCCTAGGCGGTCCTTGATCTGCTCGATAACGCGCAAGAAGTCTGCGCCAGTACGGTCCATTTTGTTAACGAAAACCATACGAGGAACTTGGTACTTATCAGCTTGACGCCAAACTGTCTCTGATTGAGGCTCAACACCAGATGAACCACAGAACACAACAACGGCACCATCAAGTACACGTAGAGAACGTTCTACTTCGATAGTGAAGTCAACGTGTCCAGGAGTGTCGATGATGTTGATACGGTGATCTGGGAATTGCGCTTCCATACCACGCCAGAACGTAGTGGTTGCTGCTGAAGTGATCGTAATACCGCGCTCTTGCTCTTGCTCCATCCAGTCCATGGTTGCTGCACCATCGTGAACTTCGCCGATTTTGTGAGAAAGACCGGTATAGAACAGAATACGTTCACTTGTGGTTGTTTTACCTGCATCTACGTGAGCAACGATACCAATGTTACGGTACTGCTCAATAGGAGTTTTACGAGCCACGGTTGAATCCTCTTATTAGAGACTTAGGGACTATTGCTATACCTAGGATTAAAAATTGCCTGCCCTAGAAATAGCAATAGTTCCTAGCATAAGCATAGGAACTAAAGAAGTGCTGCAAGGAACCTTGCAGCACTAAAAAGGTATTACCAACGGTAATGTGCGAACGCTTTGTTTGCGTCAGCCATGCGGTGAACGTCTTCACGTTTCTTAACCGCAGTACCTTTGTTCTCAGACGCGTCTAGCATTTCAGCAGCTAGGCGTTGAGCCATAGATTTTTCACCACGCTTACGCGCAGCTTCAACTACCCAACGCATAGCAAGTGCGTTACGGCGAACCGGACGAACTTCTACAGGTACTTGGTAAGTTGAACCACCTACACGGCGAGATTTAACTTCTACCGCTGGGCGAACATTTTCAAGAGCTTCTTCAAATACAGCTAAGTGGTCTTTACCAGACTTCTCAGCCATTGCATCTAGTGCAGTGTAAACAATTTTCTCTGCAGTAGATTTCTTTCCGTCAACCATTAGGATGTTAACGAATTTTGCCAGCAGTTCAGATTTGAACTTTGGATCTGGAAGGATCTTACGCTGACCTATTACGCGACGACGTGGCATGGATATTCTCCGTTGTCTTCTTCAGGTTTTTTCCAAAACTTTTCAGAATAATAAATAAAATAGTGTTTGGCCTTACTTAACGATTTCTTTTTAAAAAAGAGAATCAATTAAGACTTAGGACGTTTCACACCGTACTTAGAACGACCTTGTTTACGGTCATTAACGCCAGCACAGTCAAGTGCGCCGCGAACAGTGTGGTAACGAACACCCGGAAGGTCTTTTACACGACCGCCACGGATTAGTACAACACTGTGCTCTTGTAGGTTGTGGCCTTCACCGCCGATGTACGAAGTTACTTCGAAACCGTTAGTTAGACGTACACGACATACTTTACGTAGTGCCGAGTTAGGTTTTTTAGGTGTAGTAGTGTAAACACGAGTACATACACCACGTTTTTGTGGGCACGCTTCTAGTGCAGGCACGTTGCTTTTAACAACTTGCTTTACACGAGGTTTGCGAACCAACTGGTTAATAGTTGCCATTAACTAGCTCCTGAAATTTACTTGAAAGTAAGCTTTGTGAAAAATCTATCCCTAACTACATGTCGCAATTAGGGACGCAAAATTCTATTCAGCAGTGGGATGTGTGTCAAGAAATATACAGATCTTTTTTAGCCGTCTAGAGCTCAGGATGGTCTAGTTTTGACCAAACTGATAGAACACAGCTACCAAGTGACTGATTTGTCGTTTAAAACCGTCAATTCAACAAAGCCATCAAAGCCTATTTGCGGGATGGCTTCAGCGGCCAACTGTTGTAGGCCGCGACTCTCTAAATCGGGTTTTAATACCGACATGTGCTCGACTGCACTGATTTGAGTGAATAACTCATGATTTGGAAGGCAAACATACACTGCATCTTCAACTAACAAGAATTGATCCTGTGGTTGAGAGTAGACGAGTGCAAGTTTTAGTTTATCCGCTGTTTTAACAATATGAAGCATAGCGATTCCTAGAAAGTCAGTATCTGTTGGCACTGAGCTAACGTCTGCGCTAACTCATCAGCTTCAGCGACGGTGACATCAATCAACAAGTCATCAGCGGAAAGACCAAACTGACTCAGGCTTCGCTTACAAACGTACACCTGTTCAATGTCGTACAGATCCATCAACTTAAACGCCGAGATGTAGTCACGGGAGAGTGTCTGTTCAGGCTGCTGTGCTTTAAGAAGTTGTGTCACACCATCACCAACAAAAAACACGGCGATATCTTCACTATAAGCGGAGGCAGCTAATAACGCGTCTAACCCTTCCCTACCCGCAGCGGTAGTATGAGGAAAGCTATTAAATACAAAGGCTAATTTTCTCAAAACTGTACCACTCTGTCTTGCGTGAGTAGCGCTTCCGATAAGCTGCCTAAACCAGCCTGTGTGAATCCAGTAGCTAAGTTAGAGCCACTCAACTGATGCTGTTCTGCTTCTTCAGAACTGATGATGCCACGTCTTAGTGCCGCCGCAACACAGGTCTCAAGACTTACATTATGTTCATCTGCCAATTTCTGCCAAGCAGCAGCCAGATCAAACTCATCATTAGCTGGCACGGTAAGGTCAGAGCCGTTACTTACGCCGTCTTGATAAAAGAATACACTGTGGAGTTTGTGGCCCTGTTGAAGCAGAGCCACGGCAAACTGGTAAGCACTTCTTGCTGACTGTGAACCGTAGAGAGGCCCATTAACTAGGAGTGTATAGCTTAACAACCCTCTTCATCCTCTGTTTTACGCTGACGGATATATAGGTATACGGTATGCTTAGAAATATTCAATCGCTCAGCAACACGGTTAATCGCATCTTTGATATCAAAAATACCTTTGTCGTACAGCTCCATCACGATTTGACGGTTCTTGGTATTGTTCGATACTGATTTGTCGGCATTGATCTCTTCAATGGTGCGCTCAACCGTTTGGTCAACAAGTTCTTCAACGTCGCTTGCAAAGTTAACCGATGAGGCAGCTTCGTCTGCGTCTTGTGTCGGCATGAAAGATTGCAGCACTTGTGAGAAAGGCGCATCTAGGTTCACGTTAATACACAGCAGGCCAATCACTCGGTCTTCACCATTTCGGATAGCCACAGTGATCGACTTCATCAACACGCCGCCTTTAGCACGGGTGAAGTATGAGCGTGAGAAGTTACGTTTAGAACCTTCGATATCTTTTAGCATTTTCAGTGCAAGGTCAGTAATTGGCGAGCCAACCTGACGCCCGGTATTCTCACCGTTAGCAATTTTAATCGCAGAGGTGTTGAGGTCTTCTAAAGAGTGCAGAACGATCTCACAAAATGGGCCAATTAGACTCGCAATGCCGTCTACCACCGCTTCATAAGATCTTAGAATGATTTTATCGTGTTCACTGAATGGCATGACATTGACTGATTCCATTTCAAGTAACACATCTGCATTGACTGTTTCTGTAGTAGTCACTTATTCCTTACCTTCGTGTGAAAAATCAACAAATTTATGTAAGTTTATCAGAAAATTTTAATTGCACACCTAGCTAACATTGCAACTAGTGATTTAGAACAAGTTTAAAAATCAAATACTCATATTCGAATCATAAAAAAAGCCTAACATGAAGTTAGGCTTTTTAGTCAATCAGCGCTTTTTACAGCGGGATTTCTTTCAGCGATTACTGAGCAGCAGGTGCTTCAGCATTATCAATGCTAAGTAGTTCAACTTCGAATACTAGCGTTGAGTTAGCTGGGATAGTCGGTGTATCTTGCTCACCGTATGCTAGCTCTGGCGGGATTACGAATTTGTACTTAGAACCAACTTGCATTAGTTGTACGCCTTCAGTCCAGCCTGGTATTACGCGGTTTAGAGGGAATGTTGCTGGTTCGCCACGGTCGTAAGAACTGTCGAACTGAGTACCGTCAGTTAGTGTACCTTTGTAGTGTACTTGCACTGTATCTGTGTCTTTTGGAGAAGCGCCTTCACCTTGTGTCATTACTTGGTAAAGTAGGCCAGATTCAGTTTGCTTAACGCCTTCAGTTTTAGCGAATTCAGCACGGAAGTCATCACCTGCTTTCTTAGTTGCCGCTGATTTCTCTGCCGCTTGTGCTTGCATAGTTTCAGCAACACGCTTGTCTAGAGCTTCAAGCGCTGCACGAGTTTCTTCTTCGTTAAGTGCAGTTTTCTCTGCGAATACGTCTTCAATACCTTGAAGAACCATGTCTTTGTCTAGGTTAATGCCTAGCTCGCTTGGCTTATCAATGCTTGTGCTCAGGTAGTTAGCGAAAGATACGCCGATTGCGTATGCCGCTTTGTCATCTTCGGTTTTAAAGTTTACTGCTTCTACTTTAACTTCTTCTACTTGAGGTGCTTCTGCCTTTGGTTCTTCTTTCTGACAACCAACTGCTAGCATAACCGTTGCGGCAAGCAGTGATACTTTTAAAACTGATTTCATTGAATTCTCCAATTAATGGCCAAGCCATTGGTTATTGTGCACAAATCTAATGATTAGATTGGTGTGAATACGTTAGTTATAACAATATACTAGTCATATGTCTTTCGACACAAACCGGATTATTAGAAGTGATGCAAATATTTTTCCATTCCTTGCTATGTGCAATTGTCATCACCTTGTTAAATGGATGCTTTTTCTTTCAAGACGATGAGCAGCGTTGGGAAATTGAGCCCAGCGGCGCCACCAGCTTTGCTTTAAGCAGAGATGGACGCTTCGCCCTGCTCTACTCTCAGCAGAAACAATTGCTGCTTTGGGACCTTGCCGAAAACAAAGAGTTAGCCCAACTTGGCCCTCAAGATCAGTCCGAAAACCAAGTGTCGCGTATTCGAATCTCTGACAATGGCCGCTTTGCCATTACTGCCAGCCAAATGAACTTTGCCGTTTGGGACCTATCCTGGACCCAAGCTGAAGGACTATGGTCTATCTCTGACGGCTTGATTCGCGATGTTGATATCTCTAGCAATGGTGAAAAAGTACTGCTCGGTTTATCGAATGGTAAAGCCATCTATGTGGACTTAGTCACCGGACGCCGTCTGGAGTTCCTTGCTCATAAAGAAAAAGTTAATTCCGTCGCCCTTTCTTCGAACGGTCGCTATGCGCTTTCTGGTGGTAACGACTACAAAGCCTACCTGTGGGACACCGAAACTGGCTTAGTATTGCGCACCTTTGAACACGAACAAAGAGTCGTACGTGTCGCCTTACAACGGGATGGCGAATTAGCCTTTACCTCTGATGGTGGCAATCAAGCGATGATTTGGGATCTTAAAACGGGAGAACCTCAAGCTCAGCTACAGAGTTGGTCGAGACAACTGATATTCTCCAGTGCCCGCTTTTCCGATGATGGCAGCCTGTTAGTGACGGGAACTCCATCCAGCCAAGTGAGCGTTTGGAATACTCAGGATGGCAAACGACTTTCACGACACGATGCAGAGCCACTAAAAGATACTCGCCCTCCTCGTGCGGTAGTGTATGATGCAGCCTTTGATGATAAGAACCGTGTAATATCGGGCACCTCTGCGGGCATCGCCCAAGCTTGGAATGTGGATTAAGAACGATGACAGAAAAGCGAGTTGAACAGTTAGAAAGCCGTGTGAATGACTTAGAATGTCAGCTAGCTTTCCAAGAGCAAACCATTGAAGAACTTAATGAAGCGCTTAGCCAACAACAGATGTTGATCACTAAGATGCAAGACCAAATGAAATATGTAGTGGGTAAAGTGAAGAACATTGATGGTTCGAACTTAGCTGACGCATCTGAAGAGACGCCACCACCTCATTACTAATGTGCGCTGCCAATGAGCTACGACTTATTGGTCTGGTTGAAAAACAAAAGGCGACAGAGAATATCTGTCGCCTTTTATGTATCTGATTGGGAATTTGAGTTACACCGGAGCTTGGCTAGTCATCGGCATAGATCTTAACTTCCACTTGTCCTTCAGTATCAACGCTAGCACGGTACATGCCGGAACTGTTCATGCCGAAGTGAATATCACCTTGACCGTCAATCGCGATCAAACCACCTTCGCCACCCATGGTTTTCAGCTCTCCTTGGATGATGTGTTCACATGCGGTATGAACATCTTCTTTGAGATAACGCATGCGCGCAGCCACATCACTGGCGACCATTTTTCTTAAGAAAAACTCACCCATACCTGTGGTAGAAACCGCAACATTACCATTTTCAGCAATAGTGCCCGCGCCAATGATTGGAGAATCACCAACTCGGCCGTACTTCTTGTTTGTCACACCACCAGTACTGGTCGCTGCTGCCAAGTTGCCTGATTGGTCTAATGCCACAGCGCCAACCGTGCCGTACTTTTTGTCATCTGGATATTTCTCAGCTTGCTGTTCATCGTATTTCGCTTCAGACAGAGCAAATATGCCTTTTTCTTTCATCGATTGAAGCTGATCGTAACGACGTTCAGTGAAGAAGTAGTCTTGCTCAGTAAAGGTATAATCGTGTTCAAAGGCAAACTTCTCCGCCCCCTCCCCAATCAACAGTACATGGTCGCTTTTCAGCATCACATCGCGAGCTAATTCGATCGGGTTTTTAATATGGCGAACACCAGCAATAGCACCTGCATCCATTTCACGACCGTGCATCACAGACGCATCCATCTCCACAAACTCATCATGCGTAAGAACGGAGCCCTTACCGGCATTGAAATGTGGGCTGTCTTCCATCACCTTTACCGATGCCACTACCGCATCCAAAGCATCACCGCCCGATTGCAGCACTCGGTAACCCGCCAACACTGACTTCTCTAAAGCCTCAGTAATGCCCGCTTTTAGCTCATCACTCATTTGCTCTCGCAAAATGGTTCCAGCACCACCGTGAATGGCAATTGAAAAAGGTTGCGACATCTAAACTCTCCACTGACGTATTC
>NZ_MCYD01001021.1:0-8330 GCF_002876325.1 Vibrio sp. 10N.261.52.A1 | reverse complement strand
TATTGGGGGTCAGTTCATGTTCCGAACGGGCTTTTTGTTGTTTGTTAATGTGTGCAGTCGGTGACTAACCGATTTTCGTCATCTCATTGAGAGTGAATGACGCCACACAACCTTCGGTTGCAGCCATGTACTCAGCGAGATGAGTATTCCCCATGTGCGCTTGCCACAGTTCGCGTGATGTCCAGTTTTCGTAGAAAGTGAAATGCGCAGGGTTTTCGTTATCTTGGTGTAGGTCGTAGTTGATGCAACCTTCTTCAGCGCGAGTGATATCAATCAGCTTTAGCAACTCTGCTTTAACCAGTTCAACTTTGTCTTCGTTAGCGACGATATTTGCGATGATAGTCAGTTGAGTCATGTTTGTTACCTATATTATTTGATTCACCAAAGCGGTGCTATTCACTGAGTTGCTCCCTATTGGATGAGCAATCATCAGTGCCGATGAACAAAGAATAGTAGGAAGGCTCATGATGATAAACCGTGCTCCGTTAGAATTATTATCAAAAATTAATTGATAATAATGGAGCTATTAGATGTTGATTAACAAAGGTAATTGAACTTTAAAACCCGCCCGCCCAGGCATCGAAGTCATCAATATTGTCGAGTTCTTGCTGGCTTCTTGGGGCTGGGTAATAAGGCAGGGCTAATCTCACAACTGAAGGTAATAGCTCCCATTCTGGTGTCATCTTCAGGCGCTTCAGTTCGTCATTAAGACGCACAAACATGTAGTAGCCGTCGCTGTGAGTATTGGCGTAACTTGCGATTGTGGCGATATCACCAGAATGTAGTTTTACATCTCGGCCAAGTGGGTAGAGCTGATGAAGCGTAAAGCTTACTTTTGGATCTTGTAATTTGCCTTGTGTAGAGCGCTCTAGGCCAATAGCGGTTGAGGTCGTGCGAGGCTTGCAGCCTGTGAGGAACAAGCCACTCAAACTATCTTGGAACGGCTTACCTTTTCGATTACCTTCATTGCTAATGAATTGAACCGTCAGTTTGTCTCCTGATTCTTCCAGAATTTCTAAAAACTGTTCACCAGTGCGATCGACTAAAAGCTTCATAAGACATAAATACCATTAAGAATGAGATACGATAAATGGTACTACTTTTGGGTAGGATTGTGTAGGAGCGATCAATCCGTTATTGCAAGTGCCGTGTCAAGATTGCCGTACTTATCATGATTGTACTGAGAACGAATACGCCGAGAGCAATTAGCCCTCGGCGCATTTATGAATTGGCTGTTAAAACCTGTGGCTTACTTAATACGGAATTAGCTTAACTCTTCCTCAACGTATTGAAGACAAAATGACTGAGCATGATCATCAATGTTGACTTGCTCGTTACCTCTCAACTCAAGGTACAGTGTGACTGCTTGTTTGAGTGCCGGGATCAATGCGTCACGTTCTGGCATCGCGACGGTTTTTACGAGTGCTTGCGCAAACTCAGGCAGTCGTTCTTCAATTTTCCTCACACCAGACGGCGTGAGCCCAGCTTGCTTTAGCGCCAGCGGAGATAGAACGTTTTGACGAATGAAAGAGAGAGACTCAACTGTTTCGAAGTATTCGCCACGAGCTATCTTGGTTGCGGCATAGTGCGTCCAAATCCAAAAACGATCTTCAATCCATTGTGGGTCTGGTTGTGGGTAGCGTGGTTCCGCGCTGCTGAACACATCGGTTAATAAGCTATTTCGTTCCCATAACACTTGGTTGTTATCAACTCGAACTGCTGCGTCTGGTAGCGAGACAAATTTGAAATCAACGTGAACAGGCTCTGGGCCAAATATCGACACAATTAAACGTGGCTCACCAACGTGTTCACCCGTGAAGGCAGCGACTTTACCGCCAATGCTATCAAGAATGTTGAACCGTTCTTTCATTACGCTTTCATAGTCGGCTGGGTTAACCGCGATAACAAAATCTAAGTCGCTGTATTTGTCCATCGAGTTAGCGCCAAAGGAGCCACTTGCGGCGATGCCACATATACGAGGATCTTGAGACAAGACATCAACCACTTTGATGAGAAGTGCTTTGTGAGGTGCTGGAAGAGTGCTTGGGTAGTTCATATTTTACCTATCTTAAAAAGTTAGAACTGCAATGCAGCTAGTGCGGCAAAATCAACGCAGCATTATAGAATGTCAATGTTGGCTTAGCTTGTCAATGATTAGCTTGTGAGCAGAATTAGGAACGGCTTCGAGGAGAGAGCTGGGTTGCAGACTTTAGGTTTCTTAAGTAAAGGAGGCATGATGAGCCAACTCGATTTTGGCTCATCAACATCGATCATTAAGTGGCTTAACGCTTACGTAAATAGTGAGTAGTTACGATCTCATCGAGGTAAGTCGTGACACTTTTTAGCGTAAAGTCGAGAGGAGAGACTAAGTCACCAAATAGCGGAGCACCACCACCAAGAACGACAGGGATCGTCGAGATAATCAGTTCATCAACCAGGTCTTCTTTCAGGAAGTTTTGAATGGTCACACCGCCATCAATATACAGATTGTTAAGGCCTTTGCTGTTTAGATCTTCGATGATCTGAGTGAGTTCGCCCTTTATCAAGAACACTTTACCTTCAAGCTCTTTAGGCACTTCAGTCAACGTGTTACTCAAAACATAAACCGGTTTTGTGTAAGGCCAATCAATACCGAAGCTCAGCACCATATCCATGGTGTTTCGGCCCATTACCAAAGCATCGATACGATCGATATGGGCGTTGTACCCCATGTCATCACCCTCTGGATTTGGGATGGCTTGCAACCAATCTAGACCACCGTTTTTGTCTGCAATGTAACCATCAAGACTCGTACCGATAAAGACAATATTTGACATTGTTAACTCCGAAATTGAACAGGAACTTGGCATTTACGCTGTATTAAATTATAATATTCTACAGTGTAGAAATTTAGTTTAAGAGGTGGTGTTATGACTGTCAAGGATCAAAAGCGAGGTCGACCAAAGAGTGGATCAAGTCAACTGAGTGCAGAAAAGATCTTAGATACGGCAAAGAGCATGATGCGTGAAGGCGGTAAAGTTCCGAGTATCAGAGGATTAGCCACAGAGCTCGGTGTCGATGCGATGGCGATATACCATTACTTCAAAAACAAAAATGATCTATTGGAGTCGATCACTGTCTCATTGGTAGGTGCAGTGGCACAGCCTGAGCAAAACCAAGTGTGGCAAGAGAACTTGTATCAGCTTAGCGTGAGCTATCTTTCAGTGTTGAATGACTATCGCGGGCTACTAGAAACTTTGCTGACGATGAAATCGCTTGGGCCCGTTGAAGTCTTTAGTGAGCGCTTTGAAGCGGTAGTGAATCCGTTAAATCTTACATCAGAGCAATCCGAAGATGCTCTTCATTTGCTAGTTGACTACTTGCATGGCTATGCGCTTGCATTGAACTGTAACCCGGATAGAACTGAGATTACGGTTGAGATGGTGAGAAAGCCTTTAGGCCTTTATTGTTTAGGTATCGAACAACTGAAAGCATCGTGACCTTGTAGTCACTATCGATGCCTGAATAGGTGAATTCGATACTGTGTTCCTCACGATGAAGTCGCTAAGTTTTATTTATACTGGATAATTACCTATAAATTTCTGGATTTAGCAGTAATAATCAATGAATAACCTCGAACAACTTGGTCGTTGAAAAGTTGTCGAGGCTAATTCAAAGACCTCACCGTGAAAAGGAAGTCAAACACATGCCTGTGCTCCAACGCATCAGCTTAACCTTATTACTCGTCGCCGCACTCGGCGGCTGTTCTTCATTACCCGAAGGCATCGATCACCCGGCAGAACCGTACACCTCTTATGGACCAAGCGCTTTATCGGTTTTGGCGGATGAATATCAACCCGCATCAGAACAGGCGACAACCGCCGTTCGTTTACAAGAATCCGGTTGGGACGCTTTGGCTCAGCGCTTGGCATTAGTTGAAAGCGCAGAGCACACCATCGATATTCAATACTACATATGGAACTCGGATGAATCGGGCAAGTATCTCGCTAGCCGTTTGCTAGCCGCTGCTGATCGTGGTGTTAAGGTTCGAGTGATGCTGGATGACATCAACCTCAATGAGCGTGAAGGGCTGTTGTCAGCACTCGACGCTCACCCGAATGTTGAGATCCGAATCTTCAACCCAACACCAACGCGTCGTGGTTTCAGTAAATGGTTGAGCTTCCTTGGTGATTTCTCTCGTTTAAACCGCCGCATGCACAATAAATCGTTCACTGTAGATGGCACCTTGTCTGTGGTGGGGGGACGTAATATTGGTGATGAATACTTCGATCTTTCTGACGAGATCAACTTCCGCGATCGTGATGTATTGGTGATGGGTACCGTGGTTACCACTATCCAGACCAGCTTTATTGAATACTGGGATAGCCGTTGGTCTTACCCTGTCGCTATGTTGGGTGACGAAGAGCAACCGGATCTTTCAAAGATTGACGATATAACGGTTCCGCAATACAAAAACTACCCAGAATTACCATTAGATCGTGAATCGGCAGATAGCCTGCTGAAAAAGGCTCTTGATGAGATGACCTGGGTGAATGCTCGTTTCGCTTACGATCGTCCTGTGCCTGTTGATTCAGACAATACTGATGAACCCAAAGCAACGGCGGTTCTGCTAGGACAACTAGCAAGCGAGTCGAAACAAGAGATTTTACTTGAGTCGGCTTACTTGGTATTCGATGATGGCCAATTAGATGAGTGGCAAACGTTGAATAACGAAGGCGTTGAGATAAACGCATTGACCAACTCAATGGCGTCAAATGACTTGGTTACTAACCACTCTGCTTACGCGGGCAGACGCTACGATATGTTAGAGCATGGCATCGACCTGTTTGAGCTAAAACCAGATTCCAAGTTGTGTGAAGCATCTACCCAAGACGTATCAAAATGTGCACCTGAGACAGCTTACGGTCTGCATGCTAAATCAGTGGTATTTGACCGCAGGATTGCGAGTATTGGCTCATTTAATTTCAACCTGCGTTCGACCTACCTAAATACTGAATCGGTGTTAATCATCGAAAACAAAGCGATTGCTGAAACGCTAGCTGAAACTATCGAACAGGCGATGAGCGAAGATAACAGTTGGCGTTTGGAGCTAGAAGATGGTGATGTGTATTGGTACTCAGGTGAGCAAAGTTGGGACAGCGAACCAGAAACCGGCAAGTGGGAGCGCATGCAATCAGGCTTCCTACAGCTTCTTCCGATAGAGAAATATCTATAAGAAAATCAGAACTATAGAGAATAAAAATGTCAGCGCATAATACGCTGACATTTTTGTTTGTGGTGATTGAAACTGAGCTTTTTATCTGAGCTAGGTCTTGAATGCTATCTCTTAGTCAGTTGCTTACTGTTCAAGTACGGCAGAATATGAGGACGAGATTCACCAGATAGCTTTTGCGTGATCTGCTGTGACCAACTGCTTTGCTTCTGATTGCTTGAGCGGTTGGCGTAGTAGCTCTGCATTGAATCATCATAGCTAGCGATTTCAT
This sequence comes from Vibrio sp. 10N.261.52.A1, assembly GCF_002876325.1. NCBI lineage: Bacteria > Pseudomonadati > Pseudomonadota > Gammaproteobacteria > Vibrionales > Vibrionaceae > Vibrio > Vibrio sp. 10N.261.52.A1. The sequence continues at coordinate 2,847 of NZ_MCYD01001021.1, read as the reverse complement.
CTAGGCTCAATGGTTGGTATTGGTTTTCGTGCATAACTACGTGAGCAGGAAGGCGAGGCTTCACCTCCGGTTGCTGTGCCGGGTGACCTAAGCACATCCCGAACAACACGGCGGTGTGTTGTGGTAGTTCTAACAGTTCATCGACTTGTTGTGCGCTGTTACGCAGGCCACCAATGTACACGCCACCTAATCCCAACGACTCCGCAGCTAGCATGCAGTTTTGCGCCATAATGCCAGAATCGACGGCGCCAATCAGAGTTAGCTCGGTAAAGTCGGTTTTCACTTCTGGGTTGATTTGAGCGTGACGTTGATAGTCGATACAGAACACCAAAAACTCAGCAGCACTTTCCACATAAGGCTGGTTGCCAGCGTATTCCGCTAGCAGCTTACGTTTCTCTTTGTCTGTTACTCTAACGATGGAAACAGCCTGCAATAAGCTCGATGATGACGCAGCGAGACCTGCCTGGACAATTAAATCGAGGTGCTCTTTCTCTATTGGTTGATCGGTATATTGACGAATGGAGCGATGCCCCAAGATGGTCTCAATCGTACTGTTCATAACTCTCAGACTGTCCTTGTTTTTATGATGCATTACAAATCACCATAACGACATTTTTTAGTGGGGTAAACCTCTAACGCCACAACTCTTTTATTTTTGAACTAGCCTTTGAAGTCGCTATTTTGCAAGCACTCAAGGAACAGCAATATAAGCGTCGGTTATAGTGTTCATAAGTGGAAAATCAGAGTAGACCAACTAGGATGAATTGACTTAAACCCTACAAATAATTCAATAACATGGTAGTTGCTATGAAGAAAATAAACCTTTTGTCAGTTGCGATTTTATCTAGCCTCTCTTTCTCATCTTTTGCTAAGGATTGTGATCCCAATTTGCTGCCTTCATGGAAAGACAGCGACAGTAAATCCGCTATCGTGGATTTTGTTGGTCAAGCTACGAAAGAAGAATCTGATACCTTCGTTGCGGTCCAAGATCGTATTGCCGTGTTTGATAACGACGGTACGCTTTGGTCTGAAAAGCCATACTACTTCCAATTAGCTTTTGCATTAGATCGAATTAAAGAGTTGGCGCCTGAACACCCTGAATGGAAAACGGAAGCACCGTTTAAGTTCGTGCTTGAAGATGACATCAAGAGTGTCCTAGGAAGCGGCGAAGAAGGTTTATTGAAAATTATCATGGCGACGCACTCTGGTATGACAGTCGAACAATACCAAAAAGATGTTGAGCAATGGTTAGCCGCAGCGAAAGATGAACGCTTCAACAAAGCGTATACCGAGCTGACTTACCAACCAATGAAAGAGATGCTGACTTACCTTCAAGAGCATGACTTCAAGACTTATATCGTGTCGGGTGGCGGTGTAGATTTCATGAGAGTGTGGGCACCTGAGGCTTACAATATCCCGCCAGAGCAGATCATTGGTAGCGCACTTAAATACAACTACAGCTACAACGACGGCAATCCGACCGTTACTAAAGACTCGTCTATTTTGACTATTGATGACAAAGCCGGAAAGGTCACCAACATTCAGCATATTATAGGTAAGAAGCCGATTCTAGCAGTAGGTAACTCAGACGGTGACCAAGCGATGATGCAATGGGCAACCAGTCAACCAAATTCAATGGCGATGATTGTTCATCACACCGATGCCGAACGAGAGTGGAAGTACGATCGTGAATCCCATGTTGGTAAGCTTGATAAAGCACTCGACGAAGCGAACTCTAGAGATGATTGGACGTTAATCGACATGAAATCCGACTGGTGTGAGGTGTATTAACCCACACAAGCATTCAGATAAAGCAACAAAGGCTCGGATGGTTCATTCGAGCTTTTTGCTAAATAGCGAAGGCTTCATCTCATTTTCAGCAAGAACGTACTATAAATTTTTAGCGCATGACGCTTTAATCGGGATAGTGAGAAATTAAAGGAATAAAAAAATGAAAACGATCGGTTTGCTTGGTGGTATGAGTTGGGAATCGACCATGAGCTATTACAAATCCATTAACGAAGGTGTTAAAGCGACGCTGGGCGGGTTGAACTCTGCAAAGATTTGTATGTATAGCGTGAACTTCGATGAGATTGAAAAGTTACAACATCAAGGCCGTTGGGCTGAGACGGCTGATATTTTAGCTGACGCGGCATTATCGGTTGAAAAAGGCGGCGCAGACTTCATCTTAATTTGTACCAATACTATGCATAAAGTCGTGCCTGAAATCGAACAGAAGATCACGGTTCCAATTCTCCATATCGCCGATACCACCGCGCAGAAGCTACTTGAACAGGGCGTGAAAAAAGTCGGATTGCTCGGCACCGCTTTCACGATGGAACAAGATTTCTATAAAGGGCGCCTGACTAACAAGTTCGGTATCGATGTTGTGATTCCTGCCAAGGATGACAGAGAGAAAGTCCACAACATCATTTACCAAGAGCTGTGCCGAGGCGAAATTAAAGAAGAGTCTCGCACAATCTATAGTCAGATTATTGAAAAGCTAAGCCAGCAAGGAGCAGAGGCCATCGTTCTCGGCTGTACTGAAATCGCCTTACTGATTCAGCAACAACATAGTGATGTTCCTTTGTTTGATACTACAGCCATTCATGCAGAAGCCGCGGTGAGCTTGGCGACGAGCGATTAGCTTACAGTTAGCTTTCAGTCATTAAGCTGGCCTTTCTGGCGTGTTACACCATCAGTTGGTTGATGTGTAATTAAAATCTCTGATTTTCAAAAGGTTGCGGACTTTTCTATGAGAGTGCGTTATGAGGCATTTTCCTCTTTTAGAAAGCCCCAAATTAAGTGAATAAGCACTCTGTATCAGACTTTTTATAAATTAGTAGA
>NZ_MCYD01001020.1:0-5222 GCF_002876325.1 Vibrio sp. 10N.261.52.A1 | reverse complement strand
GCCCTTTTTTAAGTTTTTCTTACTTTTTTGATTGTTCGAGTATTTTTTGTTCAAAACACGCCATTTTCACTAGTATTCTCCATAATTAAAGGCTTATGGTGCCTATATAAAGGAGGATTTATGAGTTCAATACGTAGTTACAAAGGTATATCACCTCAGATCGGACAAGGTGTCTATATAGATACAAGCTCAGTACTTGTTGGTGATATCAAAATTGGTGATGACTCTAGTGTATGGCCTTTAGTCGCCGCTCGAGGAGATGTGAATCATATCCATATTGGCGATAGAACTAATATCCAGGACGGTAGTGTTCTCCATGTTACCCATAAGAATGCTGAGAACCCTGAAGGTTATCCTCTATTAATCGGCAATGATGTCACTATCGGCCATAAAGTGATGCTACATGGTTGCACGATTAAAGATCGTGTACTCGTGGGTATGGGCGCTATCGTATTAGATGGTGTGGTCGTCGAACAAGACGTGATGATTGGTGCAGGAAGTTTGGTTCCACCTAACAAGGTGCTTGAAAGTGGCTATCTATATGTAGGAAGCCCAGTTAAACAAGCACGCCCACTGAATGATAAGGAACGTGCTTTCTTACAAAAGTCGGCTGACAACTATGTTCAGAATAAAAACGACTATCTAGACTCTGTGCTTCCCGTTTAAAGCGCTTTAATCTGAATTCGATTAGAGGAGTCATACTCCTCTTCTTCTATTAACTCTTCCGCTAACTCTTCAATATCAAAACGAAGCTCTGCAAAGATAGCCAAAGCTTGTTCGCCGCCTTCGATTTCTTTGTCTGATAATCGTGACAACTCTTCAATCGACACTTCACACTCAATCAGTGCGCCTGACTGCTGAGCTGGGAAGATAATAGATTGACACTCTTCATCCCAATCTTGGATATCTGGGAATAGGATTGATTGATTCATTTTTTCTGAATACCTTGTTATATCTCTAGGTTCTTACGTAATTCTCTTAAAATCTGTTTTGTGCCCGGGCGAAGACCACGCCACAACATGAAACTCTCAGCCGCTTGCCCTACTAACATCCCCAAGCCGTCATAAGCAGCATGAACACCATTATCTAATGCCCATTGGTTGAATACCGTATTGCCCGAACCATAAACCATATCGTAGACGACACTATTATCGTTGAAGATAGCTGGAGAAACTTCTGGTAGTTGACCACTTAGACCTGATGACGTGGAGTTAATAATGACATCAAAGCCTTCGTTCACATCACTTAGCCCCGTCCCTTTTATGTTTCCATGCGAAGCAAACATTTCAGCTAACAATTCAGCCTTTGAACTGGTGCGGTTAGCCACCACTAATTGCTGTAGCTTTTGATCAAGCAAAGGTTGAATCACTCCTCTTGCTGCGCCACCAGCACCCAGTAAGAGAACTCGAGCTCCCTCTAATACTACTTGGTGTTGAAGTAAATCTTGAACAAGCCCCTCACCATCAGTGTTATCACCAATGATTTCTCCGTCATCTAGCTTCTTCAATGTATTAACGGCACCAGCTAGTTGAGCTCTTTCAGTCAATCGATTAGCAAACTGATAAGCATCTTCTTTAAATGGTGCTGTGACGTTACACCCTCTTCCACCTTCACTAAAAAAGGCTTTAGCTGAGGTAATGAACTGGCCATGTTCTGGCTGCAGTGCTGTATAGGTAAGCTGCTGGTTAGTTTGGCGAGCAAATAACGTGTGGATGAATGGCGATTTGCTTTGCCCAATAGGGTTACCGAAAACGGCATAACGATCTACTTGCTGTGTCATATCCTTACCTAACAGAAATAATAAAAAGGGTCATCTATATAGATGACCCTATCACTATCCCTATAAGGAAGGAAGAACTACCAAGCTCGAGGTTTTAGGTAGTCACTATAAAGCAACGCTTCTGGTGACCCTGCTTGAGGTTCGTAACGGTATTCCCAGCGAGCCAATGGCGGCATAGACATCAATATAGACTCTGTTCGCCCGCCACTTTGTAGGCCAAACAAGGTACCACGGTCATAGACTAGGTTGAATTCAACGTAGCGACCACGGCGGTAGAGTTGGAAGTCACGCTCACGTTCACCATAAGGTGTCTCTTTGCGACGCTCAACAATCGGTAGGTATGCCGCAGCATAGCCTTCACCAACAGCTCGCATGTAAGCGAAGCTCTTTTCAAAGCCCCACTCATTTAAGTCATCAAAGAACAGACCACCAACACCACGCGTTTCATCACGGTGAGGTAGATAGAAGTACTTATCGCACCACTCTTTGTGTTCTTGATACACGTTATCGCCAAATGGCGCACACAGATCTTTAGCGGTTTGATGCCAAGACTGGCAATCTTCATCGAAAGGATAGAATGGCGTTAGATCGAACCCACCACCGAACCACCAGATAGGGTCTTCGCCTTCTTTTTCGGCAATAAAGAATCGAACGTTAGCATGAGAGGTTGGGATATAAGGGTTTTTAGGGTGGATAACTAACGATACGCCCATTGCCTCAAACTTACGCCCGGCTAATTCAGGGCGATGAGCCGTTGCTGAAGCGGGCATTGCCTTACCTGCAACGTGAGAAAAGTTTACACCACCTTGTTCAAAGACCGCACCGTCAGTCATAACACGAGTACGACCACCGCCACCAAGGCGATCGCCAGGTTCGCGTTCCCATGCGTCTTCTTTAAATAGTGCACTACCATCAGCCTGTTCAAGCTGTTGGCAAATCGAATCTTGTAGGCTCAGTAAAAACTGCTTTACTGCTTCTTTATCAATTGCTGACATTTTACTTTCCTTTGCAGAGTTTAACCCTGTCTTAATATTTTCGACGTTTTTGCATCTCTGATTTCGCTTGGCTTGTCACGACCACCCGTTTTCCCTTCAAGAATCGCAACCAAGTGTTGGCCAAGTTGCTGATGTACTTCTTCAGTCGTCATACAAGGTGGTTCGCCCGTCAGGTTAGCACTGGTAGAGGTTAACGGCTTACCGAATTCATTACACATTCTTTGAACCAAAGGGTGATCCGTCACTCGCACAGCGATTGAATCAAACTGACCACTCACCCAATCAGTCACTTTAGCACTGGTTGGCATGATCCAAGTGACCGGCCCCGGCCATGTTGCTTTAACCGTCGCTAGTTGCTCATCGGTCAGTTGGCTTTCATCAATATAAGGAAGCAGCTGCTCGTAACTTGCCGCAATCAAGATCAAGCCCTTTTCAACTGGACGCTGTTTTAACTCGAGTAATTTCTTGATGGCATGTGGATTATCAGGATCACAACCAACCCCAAAAACGCCTTCGGTCGGGTAAGCAATGACTTCGCCCTGTTGTAATGCCTGCAATGTATGTTGAAAGTTATCCACGGGTTGCCTCATTAAGTCAGTTATCGAACTCGCTAAGTGTACAAATTATCACTCACTGTTACTAAAGCTATTTGTTTATAAAATGTATCAATTGGCAATTTAGACTGACGCAAACGTTTTCCTAAAGCAATTTTACCCGTATAATGCGCGCAAAATATCTAATCACTAATTAAATCGTACCTGAAGGAGTTTGAGATGACTGTCGGTATTATCATGGGTTCTAAATCTGATTGGCCAACAATGAAGCTAGCTGCGGACATGTTGGATCAGTTTGGCGTAGCGTACGAAACAAAAGTGGTTTCAGCTCACCGCACACCTCAGTTGCTTGCAGACTACGCAACCAGTGCAAAAGAGCGCGGTATTAAAGTCATTATTGCTGGTGCTGGCGGTGCTGCACACCTACCAGGCATGGCGGCTGCTTTCACAAGCGTACCTGTACTTGGTGTTCCGGTTCAGTCTAAAGCCCTGAAAGGTATGGACTCTCTGCTTTCTATCGTGCAAATGCCAAAAGGCATCGCAGTGGGTACTCTAGCTATCGGTGAAGCGGGAGCAGCGAACGCTGGCATCCTAGCTGCTCAAATCATTGGTACACACAATGAAGAAGTAATGGCGAAAGTAGAAGCGTTCCGCTCTGAGCAAACAGAAACGGTGCTTGCTAATCCAAACCCTGCAGAGGACTAATTCCCATGCATGTTCTTGTGTTAGGCGCGGGCCAACTTGCTCGCATGATGTCCTTAGCTGGGGCACCGCTGAATATTGAAATTTCTGCTTTTGATGTTGGCAGCAAAAGTATTGTTCATCCATTAACGCAAGCGATTCTAGGCAACGGCTTAGAAAATGCGATTGAGTGCGCGGACGTCATTACTGCTGAATTCGAACACATCCCTCATGATGTGCTTGAAATATGTGAGCGCAGCGGTAAGTTCTTACCGACCACACAAGCAATCAAAGCTGGCGGTGACCGTCGCCTTGAAAAAGCGCTGTTAGACGAAGCGAACGTAAAAAACGCCAAGTACTATGTGATTAATGCTCGTGAAGACTTTGACGCAGCAATTGCTCATGTTGGCCTACCTATGGTGTTGAAGAGCACACTTGGTGGCTACGATGGCAAAGGCCAATGGCGTTTAAAGACCTTAGACAACGTTGAAGCAACTTGGACAGAAATGGCCGAGTGCATTGCTGCAACCGACAATCAAGCAATTGTGGCAGAAGAGTTTGTTCCGTTCGACCGTGAAGTATCACTGGTTGGCGCTCGTGGAACCAATGGAGAGGTTCAAGTTTACCCATTGGCAGAAAACGTTCACACCGATGGCGTATTAAGCCTATCGACCGCAATTGATGATATTGAGCTGCAAGAACAAGCGAAAGCCATGTTTACCGCGGTTGCTGAGCGCTTAGATTATGTTGGCGTGCTAGCACTTGAGTTCTTTGACGTTCAAGGTTCACTGTTGGTTAACGAGATTGCACCACGAGTTCATAACTCTGGCCACTGGACACAACAAGGTGCTGAGACTTGTCAGTTTGAGAATCACCTTCGTGCGGTCTGTGGAATGCCACTAGGTAGCACCAAGCTGATTCGTCCAACCGCAATGATCAACATCCTTGGTGAAGATACTCTACCTGACGCTATTTTGGCTCAAGGCGGTTGTCATGTTCATTGGTATGGTAAAGAGAAACGAGCAGGCCGTAAGATGGGTCACATTAACGTGAGCGCAGACTACAACGCCGAATTGCAAAGAACATTATGTTCACTAGCAGATATCCTCGACAAAAAAGCTTATCCAGCTATTCATGAGTTTGCTGAGCAGATGAAATAAGCCAACATGGCTTTTGTTGGTTTAGATACAAAAAAACGGCGCTCAGTGAGCG
>NZ_MCYD01001019.1:0-1037 GCF_002876325.1 Vibrio sp. 10N.261.52.A1 | reverse complement strand
TTTTTATTGTTATTACGCCTAGACCAACTTGTCGTCGATTCTATTTTTTTTCATCGCTTTGGCTATCAAAAATCAAGTTCGTTTGAAAAATGTGTGGAATGTATATTTGGTGTGTTTTTAGTGAGTTTTGAATGATGTGGTTTAGGTTGGGCGCAAGTACGATAGACGCATAATTCACGGATAGAACATCAACAGATATAGGGATTATTAATAACGTTGTTTGTTTTTGGGAGTGAAGATGAAAGTTGTATCAAAAGAAAGTGTTACACGTGTTTTAGGCAGCATTGAAGAATATAAACAGGTAGCTTGTGTTGAATCCAAAGGCTTAGATGTCATCAGCTTATTGGTTCGCTTATGTCACCTTCAGAGCAAGAAGATCTCAGAAGACGATCGACAAGTCTTAGTAGACCACATCAAGGATTTGATATCAGAAGAGCTAGCCTTTGCCCAAAAAATGGAACTGGAAGAAGCTGAAGCGATATTAATGAACTCCGTTAGCCCGCTACGCAATCCAGCACAGTCCAAGTGAGGCTAACTGATGCTTGAGTGGAACTCTGAACACCGTCGATACGAGATGTCGGTTCTTGGATTTAAAGTGCACAGTGTCTTTCAGTCGATTAATGACGCTGACCAAAATGTGTTTGGCTATGAGGCGATATGCCGAGTAGAGATGCAAGGTGCAAAGGTAAACGTTAAACGCTTCTATAAAATTCTTGAGGACTTCGGTGAGAAGTCTGAGTTTAGATTTAAGTTTTTCTTGAACATTATGCACTTGAGAAACTTTCGGAACTCGAGCATCTACGGTCGTGATCTAAAGCTGTTTCTCAATGTTACCCCATGCTTTTTTAAGTACTTTTCATACGGGAAAGACTTAAACAGCTTATATCTCCCGTTAATCAAGGAGGAGCGGGTAGACTTGAGTCAAATCGTCGTCGAAATTGTCGAGGACTATTGCCCTTTAGCTGACATAGAGAGTTTACATTGAGGTACTGAGTACCTCAGAAACATAGGTATTTCGTTCGCACTGGATGACTTTG
>NZ_MCYD01001018.1:0-855 GCF_002876325.1 Vibrio sp. 10N.261.52.A1 | reverse complement strand
ATTAATGATAATTCACTTGTAATTAATGATGAGTTACATATAAACCTGAGCGATCGTTCGATAATGAATATCGAAAATAAAACCTTAATCAAACTAAGGCCAAAACCATTCCGTGTTTTACTCTATTTGCATAACCATAATGGTCGATGTGTGAGTAAAGATGAGCTTTTTAGTGAATGTTGGAACGGTGCCATTGTCTCTGATCAATCTCTAACCAATACGATCAGTACGTTAAGAAAGTCGCTCAAAACGATTGGTATTAAAAATACAAAGCTCACCACGGTGAGTAAAGCTGGCTATTTGCTTGAGAAAATATCCAATGAAGAGTCATCAGAAGCCCATCTACCTACTGAAAGCCATTCACCAACTGAAACCAGTCTAACTTCCGAAACCCAGGAGGACGACACAGTAGCCGCTGCTGCCATAGATGGAGCAACAAGCGAAGTCTCAGTACCTGTCGAAGTAATCGACAACCAAGAGCCGTCGAATAAACCTCGCGAAACTCTGGTTTATCTTAAAAAGCTATTCATGTTAATGCTGGCTATTTCCTCCTTGTCACTCATTAGAGGTTGCTATAACACAAATAATATCAACAAAAATATGACCCAGCGTTTGGTGTCCACAGAAAACATCTCATATAACCTTGTAGATCATACGGGGATGTTAGACCTTGATAGTATGGAGGGAATAATCCGAGTAAGCTCATATAAGGACTGTAGAGCTAGGCATATTGATATAACAGTAACTAAAAATGGCGAAGGTGTTTTTGAGACCGATTTTTCGATAGTTTATAAGAATAAAGCCCATAACTACTTGCATTCATACAAAATAAAAAATGACAGCTCTGAAGTTAGA
>NZ_MCYD01001017.1:0-6163 GCF_002876325.1 Vibrio sp. 10N.261.52.A1 | reverse complement strand
CATTAATGTTCAACGTCAGTAAAACTGCGCTCTTTATCGCTGCCACATCATTAACGTCTTATTCTGTTAATGCCAAAATCTATTCAGACCAAGTCGTGTTGGATAACCTCGGTGAGGATGTTTGTCGCTCCGACTATCGCCCACTGACTCATACTGAAGCGCAGGAACACAAAGCTGCGCTTGTTTCTCGTATGAACGTTTGGGATATCTTTGGTCTTAAAGATGATTGGGTGATCATGGGCTCTGGTTACCACGGGCTTATTAAGCATGGAGAGTTAAGTGACAAAACCTGGTGTTACCCCAATAAACCAGAAGCGGGGTTACCATACTACCCAGCGCAAGCAATCCAAGAAAGCAGTAACCTTGGGGTTCAGAGAAGCTTGGTCAATGACAATGCGTACTTCATCAGGCCATTAGCATATCTCGCACACAACCTTGGTTATGCATGGGTAGGTGGCGATGACGGACTCTATGTTGGTCAAGACATGGCGATAAATCAGCTTAACGATGGCTGGGAGATCAAGGGAAATAGTAATGGCAGTTGTACAGGTGACCGTTGTAATGAGAAAACGACAATCACCGTCGATAACTTCGCTTACACGCTCGATACGAAAGGCTTCTCATACGGTACCGTTGAAGAAACAGACCAAGAGCTAATTAACACCCTCTCAGCTTACGCCATCAATAAGACCGAGCAGCCTAAACAGATCATCGTCGATCTTCATTTCTTACAATCAACGCAGTGGAATAAGACCAATCGTTTTGACATTGCAGATGTTGTCTTGATGAACGAAGACTTTAACTGGCCTCAAGCTGGAAAAACCGATGTTCGAGTGGTGTTAGAAAAAGGCCAGCATTTCGCTGATACCAATAGTGGGCAGCGCTCTAAGGCGAGTGACCTTCAAGCCATCTTAACGGTACCAGCTCGATCAGTATTACCATTTAGAGTTGAGTTCTTACGCTCTACCATCTCTTACCCTTATCGCATCAAAGCTAATATGAGTTACGACGTAAACTTCACAGGCTTTCTTCGTTACAGTGGTAATGCGTTAGTTTCACACCCAACTAACCGCCCTACGCTCTCTCACACATTTACCATGGGCACCAACAGCGAAGAGCAAGCGAATATCCGCTACCAATGGGACCACCGTTATATTCCCGGTGAGATGAAATGGTGGGACTGGAGTTGGGCAATCAACGAATATGGCCTGAGCAGCATGCAATATGCCGCTGGCGCGAGTGTTCGCCCTTTCTACTCTTATGTTTCTGGTCAGTTTAATGCCGAGTCACAATACTCTGGGATGATCGATATCGGTGCTGAGCACTCTGTCGATTCATTTGATGCCGTGAACATATTAACCAACCACAAAACCTACTATGCGGGCGATATAACTGTTGAGACCGATTTCGATCCTGAAGCACTAAATCGACTCGGTTATCACGATGCTCAGCTAATGATTACTCCAATACAACACTAAAAACACGCCTGTACTCAAACACTAAGCTCATCACTCCGGTGGTGAGCTTAGTGTTACCTCCGTATCCAAAAGTAAACTAAAGCACTTATTCAACAACTGTTCTGGGCAGGTTCCCTCTGTCGTCAGTGAACACTGTTTGAGAAGTGCTTTTCCTCCCAACCACCAAAGAAAGGCACTATCTAAATATGACCAAGAAAATCCATTTATGGCGGTTCGCAGCCATTGTCTATAGCCCCTTATCCGTCGCATTTTGTCTTAGTGACGACGTCCAAGATACTCAATCATTAGATGCGATTAACCAGAATCGTATTACGTCCTGGGCTCGAAACGAAGTTTATTCAGAGCCACAGTTTGGCATTGCACTAGGCGAACTTGAGCACGATGCTCATACAAACTCTTTCTCGGCAGCTTGGCCACAAACAGAGCAAGCACTGGCGAGCGTCCCGCAAACTTTTGAAAGTACACTAAGCGAACAAAGTCTATTCAACCGCCTCGGTAAAGCGGGCTCTTCTACGCTCGAAGTTTTAGGGCCAGTTGGAGATGCGGTCGCCGTGGGCTTTTGGCTAGACAACATGGTAAGTACATTCTCTCAGGAATCCTCTACTCGTCTTGATGAAGCCGCTTCTGTTTTTTCCATCGTTCCTCTCGTTGGTGATGAGTTAAACCTATTGTCGAATGATATTAAGTACTTCGCAGCGAAAGAAAAAATTGAAGAGTTTGAAAACCAATCACATTACGTGTTTAGTGACCACTCGCCAGATTTTTATCGCTTCCATCACAAAAAAAAGGACGCAATTGCTCTACTTAACACATACGACAATCACGTATTACAGAGTGCCGAAATGTATGTCGACCACTTACTTCTTGAAGCTGACACAGAATATCGCCGACTGACCGCTGCATACGATAGGCAACTTTCTAAACAAATGGCACGCATTGATTTAGAAATGTTGAAATCTATCGCGCATGTATCGCCTGAATCAAATCTGCACCAGCCGCTATGCCACAACGTTCACTCTTCTTTAACAGAACTAGAACGCTGTATTCGCACTGAAGGGCCCTCACGCATTGACAATTTAGTTAATAACCTAAGCAAAGATGACTACCACGCGCTCGCTTTAAAATTACATAGCAAGAAAAGAGAGCTCGTTGAAATCGCTTTACGCCGACTATCCACGCACAGAATGAACATAGTTAAAAGGCTAATAGAAAGGGCAAAACCTCACGTCGCATCGATCATAACACACAGCAAAATCAACCGAAGTACATTGGAATTTCAAGTCAGGCAAAGTGGATTGAGAGAGTATGCAAACGAAGTTTGGGGGCTTGATTATCTCAGTGAAGAGCAACTTAAAACGGCTACCTTACTGATACGCCCAGCCAGAGAGTGTTGGGGAGTTCCTGCCATTGTACCCGGAGGCATTCAAGCCTCTGTCGATGCATGTAAAGATTCTGGTGCATTATACGATACTTACCACCCTATAAAGGACCCAGAGTTATCAGAAGTGTTGCTAAAAAAGGTTGAACTTAATGTCGAAGAGCATGTTGCATCGAGAGTTATTGCTGGTTGGCCAGTTGGCTTATTTAAAACTCAATTAATCAGTACTGCTAACGCCTATATATCTGGCCAGTCGTCGAACAAACTATTTGAAGATCTCCTGTCCAAGTTAGCAAACATAGAAGCTCTCCCCTACCAAACGTCTTTCAATGATTACTTAGAGAGCAAAGGAGTTGACAGCTCAGACCCCAATAATCGCAACAGTTGGTATCAGATTAGCCGTTGGTACGAGCTGCTGCTAACAGAACGACCAAGTGGTGGGGTATTAGATCAAATCAAACAATATGAAATTTTTAAACACTTTATTCAGCCTCAATTCAAGATCGCTATTACCCTTTCTTACATACGCTCTCTCAATTACTCAGTACCCTACCCGAGCGTATACTCTGCAGCAAACCTTAGGTTTTATGCCCCTCAAATGGCAGACATACTCGATAACGTGATGTCGCAACCTGACTCTCACTTTGAGCAAAACTTTCAAAACGCCATTGACAGCATAACGGAAAAGGCGATGAAAGCGACAAGTGCCAACCAACTTCAGTATTTATTGGGCGATCTTTCTCTCTATCTTCAAATCGCACAGCATCAACAGTCAGAATCAAATATATCAACCAACAGTAAACATCAACTGTTCAACAGCACGCTATCACCTCTTCATCTGAGCTACCTATCACAAGACCATCAAGACAACATTGCGTTTCAAATTGGGGAAATCTCTACCCACCAGCTTTGGTCGGACCTAGTTGATATCAAGAGCGCGTTAAGCCAAGGAGATATTCAAACGGCAGTAACACAATTAGGAGCCATCGTTAAAGAGGATGACTTTACCATGCTTCCACACATCAACCATATGCTGCTTAGAGAGCTAGAAGATTGGATTGAAATTCAATTGGCATTAGAGGAATAAGTCTATGAAACATAAAATTACACTAACCCTTTTGACCTTGATGCTGCTCATCAATTCAAGCCATACATTTGCTGGAAAAGGATCTGAATTTGGACTCTTTTATGATGATCCAGACGGCGTAAGAGTCATCGAAGGATACAATTCCGGGGCTTATGGAAACCTTTATCGCATGTCCAGAAATCTATACGTGCAAACCAAGAGTGACGCCTACCTTGCAGACATGAGCGTGTTGATTCGCAACCTGCAACTATCGCCAACAGGGCGTGAGATTTTGCGACAAATCGCTACCTACGAACCAGTAAATGCACCCGATGATGCTGTGGAACCGCTAATAGAACATACGATCGGAGTCGATCAATCAAAGGCTACTGTTGTCACGGTGATCAGGGAACCTGAAGGCCCAGGCCGACTATTCGAGACAGTACCTTCGTTGTTCGAAGACCAGCAAAAGGCTTCACTGGCATGGCAACGACAATTCAATGGCAAAGGTGTATCGAATACGATTCTCTTCTCCACCACAGAGATGGTTAACATTCCAGGAAAGAACACACCATTTGATCAAACCGTCGCTTTAGGACATGAGCTCATCCACGCTCGAGATTTTTCTTCTGGCGCTGTTCCACAAGGCAGTACGCCTCTGTCTCATCGACATCCCGACACCAACCAAATCACAGAATATGTCATTCCGAATTATGAGTACCAAACGACAGGAATTACACACTTCAACAATGCTGAAAATGGGCGAGATCCTGTAACGGAAATCAGTAGTGCGAGACAATCAATGATCAACCTTCGCGAAGAGATGTATTTCCATTGGAAAGCACTCGGACAAGAAAAGGCTAAGGCGTATTTAAAAAATGAAAAAGTGGTGAGCGAGTTTCATTTAGCTGATGATCTAGGAAAAGAGAAGCGCAATACTTATTGGCCAAAAGAGCATTACGACTATCAACCCTACCCCCTTGAAACTAGACCATCTGCAACACCTCAGCACGCACCTAAATGGGATACCTTAGAAGGAAAGCAAGCTCATATAGAAGTTAAACAAGCGCTCCAACAATCATTAAGTGAAGGGAATAACCCTGCGATTGTTATCGTTGATGCAACCGAACAGCGCCTTTCCCAAAGCCTACAAAACTCGCCAGCGCTCACACGAAGAGGCCTTAGTAACCAGAGTTCCATTTTGAAATACGCAGCACAGAACGACATCAAAGTGGTCAACCTATACAGTGACGCGAACGAAACGCCACTGAGCTCGCTTAAAAAAAGGAAAAAGAACCTGCTATACCGAGCGATTTCCGGTCAAAAAACAGGGGAGACACAAGGTTACCGAGACGTTCAATATAACGAAGGCAACCAAACAGCCCTAACCTCGGCACTGGAAGACAATGACGAAGTGTTAGTGATGGCCTACTCTGACGGCAAAGTGACAACCAATATTATCGACAACCTTTCAGAAAACATGCAAAAACAAGTAGTGGTATCGCGATACGCTAACTTGGATTACCAACCATCAAACCTCAGCGCAGAAGAGAGCACAGCCTGGAAATCGCTAAGAAGGAAAGACAATGTAAGAATGCTTGGAGGTGGCAGCCGCTCTCGCTTCAATATATGTAGCATCCAATAAATGAGGCTCAAAAAGACAGTTTGCCATCAGTAAAACGTCGTATACAACCGGCCCTTTGTTAGTGATTAACCGCAATAGCAAAGGGCCGGTTTATGACAAATAAACTCGTTGCGTGACTTAAAAATGCAATCACAACGACACAAAAGTTTGAGTTAATGAAGCCGGCTAAAGACAGAGATCCCTAACAGGAGGAGCTATGAAATACTGTCCATGTTGCTCAACAGAGCTCATATCACGAGATGATGTACACATTTGTCCACGTAACGAAATCGGTGACTGCTATTTTGACGGGTATGAGCAATCTCATATTGAATATCATCAGCTCAAAGACTACCCACAAGATTCAGCGTTCGATATCGCAGAGGGCGTCGCTGACTAGCTCTAATAGAGTTGAAAAACGGAGTTTGTCTCGCTAGCAAATCGTTTCGGCTTACGTTGATGTTCTCCAAAATTAAAAAGCCCTGATGTTAATATCATCAGGGCTTTTTTTGTCTTTCAGCGCCATAAACATACAGCAAATCTAGAAGTAATTAGCTAACCATTACCACATAAGATCATCTGGGATGACGAAGTCTTTGTACGGGTCATCTTCATCA